>CALFOY010000119.1 GCA_937919265.1 uncultured Capnocytophaga sp.
AATTACTACAAATTCACTCAGAATAAGGAAATGATGGACTTTTTGCTCTCTACAGGCGATAAGGTACTGGTAGAAGCAAGTCCGATGGATACCATTTGGGGGATAGGCTTAGGCAAGGACAACGAGAAAGCACATAACATCGCCTCGTGGCGTGGCAAAAACCTCTTGGGCTTTGCGCTAATGGAAGTAAGAGACGAGATAAGAAAGGTATATCAGAATGTACATTTGTTATAGAGATTAGGGGTTAGACAGATTGGAAAGAAGTATGGCAAATCATAGAAATTGAAAGAAAATTAGGTATAAAATTAAAAGAAAATTGTATGAATATAAATATTGAAAATATTATTGATAAGATAGTAGCAGGACGAAATAAATACAAAGGAGAGGTGACGCTGAAAGTTGATAGAGATGTGCTTTTTGACATTGGAGATGATTATCTGAAAATTAGACAACGAGGAAATGAAATTGGATATCATAGCGAAAGTGATGATAGGTATCCTTGGGCTACTATTACTGTAGAGGGCATTGATATTATACCTAATGAAATTATTGAAAATCAACTGATTCCGGCGTTAGAAACACGCTTTAGTGAACTATTTTTTACCCCTGAGTATTACCCTGATTTTCAGTACAGATGTACATTTGTGCTAGATTTTTTGTCGGCTTCAGGACATCACGGGCACAAGATGTTCAAATTAGAAAATACTGAGCGCAAGGCAGATTTGAAACAAAGATTGGACTCCTATGTACAGCGCGTAATTTGGGATGCTACTGAGCCAATGAAAGAAGAAGAGGTATTTACCTTCTTTTATAAAATATTTGATTTTAACCTTACTCAATACACTGAAGATGAGCTGATTTCTATTTTAGAGAAGGGTATATCACTCATCAACCCTAAGCACAAGAAGATACTGAAAAAATATCAAGACGATTTATTATACAACTCAAGAAGATGGAAAGAAGATGTGTTTATGAAGTTGTGCTACAATGTTAAGAAATTTGCTTTCTCAGAAGAATATACCTTAAAAGAAGGTTTTAGAACAGAAGATGTAGATACTGCAAAACTGAACCTTTTTGTACAACAAGCCCTCTGGCATATCAAATATAAAAAATATAGTTGGGATGTAAAGTTTGCTCAGGAAGATTTAGAACGAGCAGCTAATGAACTGGGCTCGGAGAAAGCTAAGCAATACCTTAAAAAAGGTACGGGCGAGCTACCCGATAACCTAATTCACTACAAAGATAGCGACTTGGAAGCTGATGCTAATGATGTATTTGCCACTATTAGCCTTAAAATCAAGCAAGAGACCGCTGAGGCTTACGGCAAGGCATTGGATTTTATCGTTGCGCTGCTAAAAGGAGGTTTTCCACATAGTTATCAGATAAGATTCAGTTCTAAAGCACCTAAGCACTTTTTGGATATAAAAGGTCTTGCAAAATCAAGCACTCATCGCTTTTTTGCACAGGCATTGCAATATGAAACCTTACATCCTAAATTAGAGAAATATGCTAAGGTAGCGATGAAAGAGTTTGAATGGTATACCGATGTGGAAGAAGGGGAGAAGAGCTGTATGCCAGGGAGCTATGCTGTATTTGGCTTGGGACTCACTGACAAGAAGTATTTTCCTTTGGTTATAGAATACTTTAAGTTAGTAGATGATGAGCACCAGATGGTACACAAAAATTTTGTGAGTGCACTGATAGAGCAGTATGGATTTAGTGCAGAGACCTTGCCTATGATATATGAGGGAGTGATTTCTTCACAAGATGAGGTGATATTCAAATCGCTTACAGAGTCGATGAAAAACCCTGAAAATAAAGCACTGCTCAATGACTTTTTGAAAGATAAAGAGGATTACTATCAAGAGGCGATGTATTATGCCTTGTATGGAAAAGATTGGGAGAAGAAAAAATAGGGGAGAGGTACCAATGTATCTTAAATGATAAGAAAAATGATTATCTTTGCGCCGAATTTTAAATATAACAACAATGAAAGAATTACTTACACCAGAGGCACTATTGACCAATTTTAAGGATGTACGTGCCCTTACTCGCAAGGTCATAGAGGCTTTCCCAGAGAAAGACCTTTTTGAGTTTAACATCGCTAATCTACGTCCTTTTTCAGGGATGGTAGAGGAGTTTCTGATGATAACCAATTATATTTTTAGAGAAACCTTACACGAGAAACATACACCCTTCTATACTGAAGGACAATTTCCTACTACCAAAGAAGGGGTATTGGCCTTGTGGGACAAAGTTACAGAGATCATTGATCGTGAATGGAAGGAAATAGGGAACTTTACCCAGTCACTTACTATTTACCAAATGACTTTTAGTTTTGCTCAGTGGATACTCTATGCCATAGAAAACGAAAGTCATCATAGGGGACAGGGCTATACTTACCTGAGAGCCTTGCAAATAGAGCCGCCTTTCTTTTGGGGGAGGGAAAGCTTTTAATAATGATTAATGCCAATAATGATTAATTTAAGTTTCGCAAGTTATATAACTTATTGATTTTCAGAAAACTACCCCTCTTCACATACTCGCTCTCGCGACTTCCTCCAAAGGGGGAATGAGATAGTT
>CALFOY010000120.1 GCA_937919265.1 uncultured Capnocytophaga sp.
GAACTGTATGTGATTACTCATACAGCTATGGAATATGCAAAACCTAATATTCTGGATCAAGCTAATAAACCCATAGAGCCTGGTGATGAAATAATTGGACACCAAAATCAATCTTGGAGAGAATATCAAGAGGCTACTGAAAATCAAAATAAGACAAGAAGAGAAGTTATAGATGATTATAACGATTTATCGAATTTAGGGTTTGAAGATAAGAGGGAAAGTTCTTCTGATGGAGGAAAATATAGAGGGTATGAACATTAAAAAATGTAGTTATGACAATAGATGAATTAAAAAAAGTCCTTTTAGAAGGAGATTGGGAAAAATTTAAAAATTGTTTAGAGACTTATAATATTGATGATTATGATAAGTTTGGAAACAATATATTACATTATTATCTTAAAACTAAGGAAGCAAAAAAAATTTCCACAAAAAAGATATTAAATGCTTTAATAAATAGAGGTATTGATATTAATCAAAAACAAAAGGACAAACAATATGGATATTCTCCTATGCATTTTGCTGTTATTACTAAAAATATAGAGGCTTTTGACTATCTCATAGAAAAAGGAGCTGATATAAACGCACAAGATATTAATGGTAATACAATCTTATCTTCTTTAGTTTTTTATTACAAACGCGATATTGATACTTATAGTGAAATGATTAATATATTACTAAATAAAGGTGCCGATGCTCATTTAAAAAATAATTATGGAGTAAGTGCCTATTCATTAGCTCACAGTATAGCAAATTCCGATGTGAAAAAATTCTTTAAATAGAAAGAACAGACATTTTTTAACCCTGTAAAACGTTTTGATATAGGAAAAGGAGATGGAACATCAACAATAAAAGAACCTATCAACTCTGTACAAACAAACTCATTTAATCAGAGTAGACCCTGCAAACACTACACGAAATATGGGATATGCTGATGAAGTTTCTCATGCTTATAAAGAGAGTGTATCTTCATCATGTATTTCTAATGGAGATTATGGGCGAGAAGATAGACCAAATGTAACAAAATATAATGATAGTAATGAACCTCTTCCTAGTAGAGGAAGAGAAAGAGAAGCACATATTCAGATAGAATGGTAATATAATAAACTAAAATATTATGAACGATAATGAATTTTATAATTTTTGCATGAAAGAGCTCACAAAATATGAGGATAATTATGATATAGATCCATTCGACTCATTAAAAAAAATGGTAGACTTATATGATTTGATAAAAAAAACTAATTTTCATGATATTGGGGATAGAATTGAATTATGGTTAGATGAGTATGGTGATGAGAATATTATAGAATATATTAAGAATACCAAAAATCCATATTTAATAGGTACTTTAATTGGAAAAAATTAGATATTATCATTTTTCATAGCCTAATAACTAACCTTTACTTACGATGCTCTTGGTAGACGCCTTACCAAACATTTTAGACGCACCACCACCCACTTTTTGTGGAGTGGCAATGTGCCGCTGCACGAATGGAAAGAGACCTTTGAGCTCAATTACAGCATAGGCTTATACGACTTAGGTACTGAGCACAGTCCCACCACTTGTCCGTTCAAGTACCAAGGACAGTACTATGATAGCGAGGTTGAACTCTGCTACAATAGGTTTAGGTATTATCACCCTGAGACGGGGAGGTATATAAGTGAAGACCCTATTGGGTTTTTATCTGGTGAGGCTAACTTTTTTGCTTATGTAAGTGATACCAATGCGTGGGTGGATTTGCTGGGGTTGGATTCTGAAAATATATATTTTGATGATTTCAACCAAGCAATGTTTGGTACAAAAGACAAACATGGAAAAAAGCAAAAGGAAGGAGCACTTGATTGGCTATTAAAAAGAGGTTTTAAAGCAGATATTCAAAATATTAGTAGGGTTAAAGTTATTGGAGAACCTCATGGAATGAAGACGGCTGATGGAAAAGTTGGATTTAGAATTGAGTTTGATGAGAAGGTTGGGGCACATATAAATGTATTTGATAAAAAAGAGAAGGATACCCCTCATTTTATTTTTAAAGCCAGCGAAAAAACTGTAAAAAAAATACGAAAACGTTATAGGAAATAAATGAAAAATTATTATGATATAGAATTACATAGGGAATTATCTAAAATTCTGAAGAATGACTTTGTTGTAGATGATATTTATCCATATTTTGATAAGATGAATAAGTTATTTCCAGTAAAATTTGATAGATATCATTTAGGAAAACTACATAACTATGAAATATTAAGATGGGATGGAATAAATTATGATGATCTTTCTTTATTTATTCATAATGTTATAAAAGAAAATAGAATTAATGAAGAGGAAATTGTTATATATTTAGGAGATAATCTGACTGATTATGCTCTGTCTCTTATACACATCTGACGCTGCCGACGAAG
>CALFOY010000121.1 GCA_937919265.1 uncultured Capnocytophaga sp.
ACTATCCTCTTCGTCGGCAGCGTCAGATGTGTATAAGAGACAGTTTCTTTATAATTCCAAATTTTAACATCTAAAATATTGTTAAAATTTAGTTGTGTTTCTATAAATTTAATTTATTATTCGTACCTTTGTAATGGATTTAAGAAGGCGTCTCTTATGTTATTTTAACTTAAAAAAACTTACTTATGGAACAATCAGGATTAGGGGCTTATATAGAAGCTTTACAAACAGACTATAAGCCAGAGCTTAGTAATAATGAGCCAAAAGCGAAAGGATTTTTTTCACAAAAATTACAAGAAGCAAAACCTCATAAAGTATCTTTGAATGTGTCTATGCCCATAAATGGGCAGGCTATCCTTAATAAAGAAGTGATTTGGGATAAAAAATTAGTTTTAATGAGTAAAACTGATAAATATGGTACTATAGAGTATGCTAATGATATCTTTATAAAGGTATCTGGCTATGATGATTATGAATTAATAGGAAGCTCTCATAGTATTGTGCGTCACCCAGATATGCCAAAAGTTGTTTTTAAATATCTTTGGATGGCTCTTGCAGAAGGAAAACCTTTCTGTGGAGTCTTTAAGAATCTGACTAAAGATGGTTGTTTTTATTGGGTAGTAGCCAATTTTGAGACAAAAAGAGACCAAAACGGAGATATTGTTAATTATGTGAGTTATAGAACAGCAGTGCCTGATGGTGCTGTAAAAGAGGTAATAGAACCTTTATATAAAAGATTGCTGAAAATAGAACAAACTAATGGAGCAGAGCTTAGTGAAAAGTATCTCGAAGGATTCTTAGAACAACGAAATCAAACACTTTGTGAATACATAAAAGAAGTGGTTATGCAATATAGTAAAGATAAAGAGAAAAAAGGTTTCTTTACACGCTTCTTTGGTAGATAATATTAACAAATAATTTAATTTTTTATCACTTTATTTTAAGTTAATTTTTTTCATAATAAAATCAGAAAAGGACTACAAAAATGTAGTCCTTTTTTATTTATTAACTTAAATTTATTATTTTATTGACGTTGTCTAATTACCTCATAAAGGAATACACCACAAGCAACAGAAACATTTAAAGAACTGATTTTCCCGAACATAGGTAGTTTAGCACGTTCATCAATAATCTTTAGAATATTATTTGATATGCCTGTATCTTCTGCTCCCATAACAATAGCTAAAGGCTCTTTTAATGAAGTATCATAAATAAGACTATCTGTTTTTTCAGTAGCCCCAACTACTTTTATTCCACTCCCTTGCAGATAATAGATGGTATCAATAAGGTTATCTACTTTACAGATAGGAATATTAAAAACAGCTCCAGCAGATGTTTTTATAGTATCAGCAGAGATAGAAGCAGCTCCTCTTTTAGGCATTATTATTCCACTTACGCCTGTACACTCAGCAGTTCGTATAATAGCTCCAAAATTTCTAACATCAGATAAATGGTCTAGAATTAAAAATAAAGGATTTTCTCCTTTTTCTATGACTGAAATTACTAAATTTTCTAACGAATAAAATTCTACGGGAGAAATATTTGCTACTGCACCCTGATGGTTTTTACGTGTAAGTCTATTAAGTTTTTCTATAGGGACATAAGAGAAAACAATGTTGTTTTTCTCTAAAAGAATTCGTAATTCATTGGATAATTCTCCTTTTAGTCCTTTTTGAAGAAAAACTTTATCAATTGTTTTGCCTGCTTTTACTGCTTCAATAATAGCTCGAAGTCCAAATATTTGGTTATTTTCCATTTTATTATTTTGAGTTGCAAAAATACGAATTTTATTTTTACAAAAAAAGAAAACTACTTCTTTCGAAGTAGTCTTCCAAATAAAACTTATTAATAATTAAAAACACACTTTTTAAAAATCAAAAATAAAATTATAAAATAACATTCACTTTTATACTTTTATAGATATTTTTGCACTATCAAAAGCAGTGGGTTTGATAACAGAAAGGTCATAATCTTGAAAACTTCTCATATAATTTCTTATAGAAGTTCCATTTGCATCAGCAAAAACATTTTGTCCTCCAGAGTTTAAAAATAATTTTACGTTACCTACTCCTGCTAAGTGTGCCGCTGCCAAAATTCCAGATTCTGTAACCTTTATTCCTGCTACTTTTTTACCAACAAAAAGATTAATTTCTCGTTGTAGCCTCCATTTATTATGCGAAAGACTTATTTGAAAAAGTTTTTCTTGTAATTCTGGGCTATTCAAAAATTCTTCTGAGGATATTCCATAAAATCTGAGAGTAGATTTTCCAAATTGATACTTCCCCATATAACCATAGTCATTGGTTATGAAATAGTTACCTCTTGATTCTCGGTATCCCATTTTTTCTTTAAATCCTATAAAAGAATTTTTTTCAGTAGCTATCATTGATTGGTGTTCTTCAATGAAATTATCTTGCTGAACCATAGTATGTAGTGGTTCATCTACAATAAATTGAGCGTGTAGCTCTTCTCGTGTTCCTGTTTTGTCCCAAAAAATAAATACTGTATCTATTGCCATAATAAAAATTAAAATAGGCAAATACAAATATAGTTTTTTGTTTAGCATTTTTAAATAATTTCTTTAAGATTTATGTAATTTTCAAAAGAGAAAATAGTACTACTTAAAATTTCACGGGGCAAAGTTACAACTTTTTAAAAAACTACGCCAACAGGTCATTAATTTTCTGTTAATTACTTAAAAAGCTCAATAAAACACAAAATATTAATAAAAACAATAGATAAAGAATATTTTTTATATTTTATAAATTAAGATTTAAACGGAAATTTTAACATATTGCATATTGTTTTTAACACACCAAATTGGGTATTATCTTCATCTGTTTCAAAATTTGCCTCTGCTTTTACCTCTGGTTGAGCGTTTTTCATAGCATAACTAAAATGAGCCATTCGCATCATTTCTAAATCATTAAGAAAATCTCCAAAAACCATAGTTTCTTCTTTAGAAATACCTAATTTTTCTTGTATAATACCAATAGCTATACCTTTATTAGCAGAAATATTGTTAATATCAATCCAATTTGTACCAGAAAGTGCAACACGTAAGCCTTCATTAGCAAAGGGTAATAATTTAGGTAATGAATGAAACCGAGCCCCTAAACGGTCACAAATAGTAATTTTGAAAATGGTATCATCAATATCTGAAAGATTTTTAACCATTTCAACTTGGTTGTAGTGAATTTTTACTTGTTCTTCAATATAAGGGTCAGAAGTGGATAAATAAGCGCTTTTTTTTCCGCAAAGAGCAACTCCAAGGTGAGATATTTTACTACAAGTATCAATAATTTTATGAATATGATATGAAGAAATTGATATTTCATTCAAAATATCATTTTTCAATAGAGTAAAAGCTCCGTTTTCAGCAATAAAACCTATTTTTTCTTTAATAGGCTCAAAAAATTGTAGCAAACTAGAATATTGTCTTCCACTTGCTACACAAAAAAGAATATTTCTACGTTCCAATTCTTCAAAAACAGACATAAAATAAGGAGGGAACATTCCGTTTTCACCAAGGAGTGTTCCATCCATATCTGTTACGATTAATTTTATCATTTATAAAATTATTTTTAATAAGTTTCGTCTAATTGTAAATTTTTAATAATTTCTATTGCTTTTTCATATTGGTCATCAAAGACAAATACTTCTTGATTTTGATTAAAATACCCAAAACCAGCTATTTGAGCCGAAGCCGCTCTGTCTTTTATAATAGGTTCAATATCAACTTCTTGCAAAGCAGATTGAAGAAGTAAAACACTAGGCATAGAACCTTCATAGATTTTTTTTAGTTCTGTTTTCATTTTTATATTTTTAGAGGGTTAAGGGCTTATTTTTTTTATATTTTTTAAGGTATTGAGGGTCTATAATTTTTACATTATCAAAAGCAATAGCTCCTCTTACGATTCCTGAAATAACGTTAAATAAAGCATTTATCATATTGATTTTCAGTTCATTAGTATGATAAATAAGGCTGATTTCTCGTGCGGGTTCAGGTTCAGAAAAATGATGTAAATGTTTTTGTCCGTTAGGAGATAAATTTAGAGTATGTAGATAGGGTAGGAGGGTCATTCCCATACCTTCATCTGCTAGTTTGATAAGAGTTTCAAAACTGCCACTTTTTATTTCAAAAGACTCTTTAGGTTCAGAGACTTCATTTTCTTGACAAATATTCAAAATACTATCTCTGAAACAGTGTCCATCTTGTAACATTAGGATGTCTTTTATTTGTAAATCATCAGTTTGAATAGTTTTTTTGTCTTTAAGTCTGTGGTTTTCAGGAATGTAAGCTATGAAAGGTTCGTAATATAAAGGTTTTTCAATAATTTGTTTTTCTTTCAGAGGAGTAGCTACGATGGCAGCATCAATACTTCCTTCAAGTAATGCTTTGATACATTCTTTCGTATTCATTTCCTCTATTTTTAAATCTACTTTTGGATATTTTCTTAAAAAAGTATTTAAAAACATTGGTAAAAGAGTAGGCATAACAGTTGGGATAATTCCTAATTTAAATCGTCCGCCAATGTATCCTTTATATTGAGCAATAATATTTTTAATTCTTTCAGACTCATTAACAATACTTTCAGCTTGTTTTAATATTTTTTCGCCCACTTCGGTAACACGAATGGGTTTTTTAGTTCTATCGAAGATAATAACATCAAGTTCTTCTTCTAATTTATGAACTTGCATACTTAGTGTAGGCTGGGTAACATAGCACTTTTCGGCTGCAAGGCTAAAATTTTTATATTGGGCAACAGCCAAAATATACTGAAATTGTACAATTGTCATTATTTTATGGTATTTGAATTTTCAATATTAATATAAAAAAAATCAATCTAAAAAGAATCAATTCTAAAGAGAAATATTATACCTTTGCACCAGAATTTTAAAATATAAATTTATGAGTTATAATAGTTTAGGGCTTGATAAAGCCAAAATTGAAAAAGTAGCCAATGCACTGAATACCTTACTTGCTAATTATCAAACTTACTACCAAAACCTTCGAGGCGTACACTGGAATATTAAAGGGAAAAGATTTTTTGAACTTCATGTAAAATTTGAAGAGCTTTATAACGCTGCTCAAGTGCAAGTTGATGAAATCGCAGAGCGAATTTTAACACTTGGTGGAGTTCCTTTCCATACCTTTAATAGTTATGTAAAAAATTCTACTGTACCTGTTGGTGAAAATATTTTTGATGATGAAAAAACAGTTCGCCTTATAGCAGATAGCATTAGTGAATTATTAAAAATAGAACGTGAAATTCTTTCTCTTGCAGATGACGCTAATGATGAAGGAACATCTTCTCTTATTAGTGACCTTGTAACAGAACAAGAGAAAAATAACTGGATGCTGAAAGCATATTTGAACGAAACGATATAATTTTAGATTTTTTATGGAAAAGCTGTAATTTTTTACAGCTTTTTTTATTTTTTGAATAAATTTTTAATCTTTGTGAAAAAACTTTCTTTTTTATTATTTACTATCCGTAATAATTCTTTTTTATTAAGTTCAAGAATCATATAATGCCCATCTAAGAAAATACATTTGTCCTTAGGAATTCTTTCTAAAAAAGTCTGGTAAGATAGTGTATATTCCTCATATTCTTCATCATTATAACCATTTCCTTTATGAGTCATTAAACAAATTTGCCATTCGTGAATATCTTCTTGTTTCAAACTATATTGGGTAATATCAATAAAAGGAGGATATTCATAAGGTAGCAAAGTTAATACATTTTGAGTAAGCACATAAACTCCTATGATATTATCATTGTCTTTTTCTGTGAAAAAAAACTGATTAGCAATATAAGGTTCGTAATGATATAATTGATAATTAATAATGTCACTAAATTCTTTTGCTTTATTTTCAGAATCTTCTAATTGCTTGACCATTTCACGATTAAACATAATAGGTCTTAATATGCTGAAAATTACACTATTATTAAAGTCTTCTTTTATATTAGAAAAAATAGTTTTTATTCCAAAATTTATATCATTCATAAAGTCATAATCCACATTGTTAGGAGCATAGACTTCACCATATTCATCAATAACATTTGAATTCAGAAAAGTTGCTATATTTTCAATAAAACACAATGCGATATGCCAATCTGGAATAGTGCTTGGGGTATAAATTCGAATATCATAAGAATTTTCCTCTTCATTATAACTCATTTCAGAGCCACGACCACTAACACCTAATTCTCCAAAAACAATAACTCTAAATTGATTTAAAGGTTCATTCAAAATTTCCTCATAATTTTCCTCATTTTCTTTTATTGTAAATTGAGATAATTTGCCTTTAGAACAAGCGAGTAATTCGTTGATAGACATTATTTTATCTTCTGTGTTTTTTATCTGGAAAGTAACACTCATTATGTTTATGATTTATCTTTTGCAAATATAGAATTTTATTTTGTAATGGGAGTCGTTTTTAATAAAATTGTATTTAATTATGATTTTTTAAGAAATAATAAAAAATTAAAATGATAAATAAAATAATGTATATTTGCAGGTCAAAAAAACTAAGCAACACAAGTTGCTGTTAGGTATGATGTTGATTTAGAAGTGGTTACTTCCTTGCTCATAGAAGCAGCTGAGAAAACTCCAGGAATTTATTCTGAAATAAAACCTTATGTTTTTCAGATTTCTTTAAATGAAATAAATGCAATTACAATTGACCCTCAGAATATGTATTATATCAAATCTGATTTAGTAAAAAATATTCAACGTATTTTTAAGGATAAGAATATTCCTCTTAACTCTATTCAGTATATTGAAATACGAGAAAATAAAGGTTTTTTCAATGAATGAATTTTTATTTAATAAGAAATAATTAAATTCTATCTTTTAAAATAAAATATTAAAAATAGGATTTACTTTATTAAATATTTGTGTATTTCACTTTAAAATT
>CALFOY010000122.1 GCA_937919265.1 uncultured Capnocytophaga sp.
AGCGGACATTCTTTTTGATTTGGGTAAAACGACAGTCTTTTAGTGTAGCCCCTATAAAATCTCCCCATTTGTATTTGCAACCAGCGAAACTGCACGATAAGAAGGTAGCGCCATTTCCGCAAATAGTATAGGCACTCAATTGAAACATGCTTTCGTCGAAAATAACGTGGTCGATCACAGGAATAAAATCGTCTGTTTCTTCAATGGCAAAATACTGTCACACCGAGCCTGAAAAATCGGCATAGGATAGGGAAGTATGGAGAGGTTTGGATATGTTTTCCCACATATATCCATTTCGCAAAGGAACTTGAGCTCTTTCGCCTATGAGCTTAATCCCTCGGAAGTCTTGCAAGCCCTCTTCGGTAAGTCCAAAGGGAGATACACTAAGGTTTTGAGTTGCTGCGAGCACCTCTTGCAAAGTGGGATAGATATCCCATCGCCTTTTGAGTTTGATTGATATTGCCATATAACAATGATGTTTATAAAAAAATTGTAAATCAGTATTTTACTATATAAACTAAGGCTAATTTAGGAAAGTAACTATCGCTTCTCCCTTACTGGCTGCGGTAGCAAAGAAAGATTGAAGTGCTTGAAAATGAATATATAATCATTAAAAAAGGGCTATAATATATTTTGTATATTCATTATTTAGAATATTCTTCTATTTGTTTAACTAATTCATTAATATTATATAAATAGTTATCACAAAACCAAATATTATCACAGAAACTTAAAGCATTTGTGTTCTGAGAAGCCCCTATTATTAAAGTATTAAACTTATTACCTTTCTGTTTTAGTGCCTCTATTTGAGATACTAACTGAGATCCAATATTACCAAAGATACCATCAGTAATTACTAAAAGGTCTGCGTTCTTATAGTCTTGTTCTTCCATTCTACGAACTGTCTCCTTAATAGCATCAGAAATATCAGTACCCCCAGAGAATGACATCTGCAAAAAATTCACTAATTTAGGAAGTGAGTTCTGAAAATCAGTGAGTTCAAATAGTTGATAGGAGGTAGAAAAAGAAATCAATAAGGCTTTTCTTTTTTCTCTATAAGCTATTTTAACAATAGCAAAAGCTATTAATTTTGCGATTTCTTCAGGTTGTCCATACATAGAACCACTGGTATCAATAGCTAATATAAAAGGTCCTTTATCTTTCTCAGCTTCTGTTTGTCTTTTATCTTCAAATGACTGTTCTTGTTGATAACTCTCTTTACTGATAAACTGATAGGTTTGTAATTTTTTTTCTGAAAACTTCTTATAGAAAATATTTTCAGTCTCTATATCACTAAACAAAGATAGTTCTGTAGGCAGCAAGTGATTGAGGTCATCACTTTCAGTAACTCCTATAAGCTCTGATTTTCCTGAATGATTATACTTAAATTGCTGAGTAATTTTCCAATTGGTGTAAGATTCTTCCTTAATCTCAACTTCTGCTTTCCGATACCTGCCCAATGCTTCTGCTAAGGCTAATAATTCCTTCTTTTGAGTGAGTAATTCCCCATATTTTTGAAGTAGATTAAAGTTTATTTGCCTCCAATTTCCTTTTGATAAATCCCACAAACGCCCAAAAGAGGTAGTGTCTTCAACAAAAGGAGCCAACAATTCCAAGAATTCCTTAAGCTTTTCTATTTCTTCATAAAGCATCTGCAGGAAATCTTTTCTCAGTTCATCTATAACTTTTATCTCTTGTAATGCTTTTTCTATTTCCGCTTCTTGTTCTATCTCTTTAATAAGCTGTTCTCTTAGTGTATTTTGTGCTTTTTGATCTATTTTAGCATTTTCTCTAGCCTTTAATGTAGTCTCAAGTAGGTTTCTTTGTTTTTCAATCAAATCTTCAGGTAATTCACTAAAATCATTTTTCTTAACTTTCTCTATCAGCTCTTTGTGGGAAGGAAGTTCTATTTTATCTGTTTCTACAACTATTTTTTCGAGAAGAGCGATGGCTTTTTCAAAAATTTCATCTCTGAGGTGAGGGTATTTTTCTAAAAGTGTATTAATAGTTTCATCGGCTATAATTTTATTCAAAGAATCTTGATATTTCCTTTCAATAAATGATTTCTCTATAGGAACTACCTGCCAGTTTTTTAAACATTCGGCTATTTGAGTGCGCACGCTCTTATCCGCTATTTTTCCAAAACGAACAAACTTATCTAATATTTCCGATTTAGAGTTTATCATAATCTTCTTTTATTTGAATGATTATAGCTTTTGTTTTTTTACACTCTATAAGAGCTTTATTGATACCTTCTTCTGCTAATTCAGTAAGTTTTTTAGGTACAAAAAGATTATCTTTTAAGCCTTTTTCATCCTTATTTTTATAGATTTCTATTTCATCTATCATCTCATCTATCTCAGTAAGTAGGTTCTGTACAGTCTTATCCCAATCTGCTATAATTCTCTTATCAGGATGGGAAGTTTCTACAACCTCTTTTGTCTTAGTATCTACTTCTAAATCATACTCAGTATATTTTTCATTATGAGCATATCGATCTTTTATAAAGATTTTATTTTCGGACTTTTTAACACAAAACTGTTGTTTAAACCCAAAATAATTTTTACATAAAATAATTACCCTGTCTCTTATACACATCTCCGAGCCCACGAGACCGTACTAGATCTCGT
>CALFOY010000123.1 GCA_937919265.1 uncultured Capnocytophaga sp.
GCAGCGTCAGATGTGTATAAGAGACAGTAGATATTCTATCCGTTTCGTTAAAAAATAATGTAATTAATGTCTAAAAATAAGTGATTTCAGATTTTATAATCTCAGTAATTATATTTTTTTGTAATTCTGTTCTTGTTATCCAGTTATTATTCTTATCATATACATATTTATATTCTATAATGTTGGTAAAATTACCATTAATATATATGGTTTGCTTTATGAAATTACCTTTGTCGTCATACTCAAATAGGCTTTTATATTCTTTGCCTTCTGTTTTGGTTATTTCTTCTATGATTTCATTGTTTTTGTTATATTTGTAATAGATTTCTGTATCAAAAAAGGATTTAAATATAATTCTTCCTTGCGTGTCATATTCATAATCATTTTGAAAATCACTAATTTCTATTCCATTTATTTCCTCTATAATACGATTGCCATTGTCGTAGTTTGTGGTTATAGTATTTAATTTATCATTCTTAGCTTTTCTTTGAGAAAGTTTTCCGAATTCATTAAAAACATAGGAATAATGGGTAACATTAGTTTCTTTGTTGTTATTATTGAACTCTTTTTTGCTTTCAAGAAGTCCATTTTTTTGGAAAATATATAATATACTAATTCCATCTTCTTTAATTCGTTTTCCATCTGGGTAATAAGGGGTTCTTTTGAGCGTATTTACATTTCCTTTAAGGTTAAGAGCTTGCCAATCATTCTGAATAAGGGCGGAAGCTCTTACAGCAATGTCAGAATTATCTTCATCTGGGGTAGATTGGTCGTTATTTTTTTCTTCATCTTTCCCTTTTTTTTCATTTACATATGTAATTTTTCTTTCAATGATATAATTTGGTTTATTATTTTGATATTCAATCTGTGAAATCCAATTATTTTCATTATCAAATGTATAAACATAGGTTCTAGTATGTACTAATTGTGTGCTATTATAGTATTTTTGCTCTATAAGATTATTATTTTTATCGTAAGTATAGTCATATTTAGCTGTTAGTTTATTATTTTCATCAAATCGTTGTTCATTTATACAATTATTATCTTTATTGTAAAGAAAAACAATTCTTTTAAGTAGTAAACCTCTATCATTGTATATATTTTGCTCCAAAAGATTTCCTTTTTCATCGAATTTTCTCTTCTCTTGCGAATAAAGAAGACCTTTTTTGGTATATTCTGTTATTTCGATACGGTTACCTTGCTCATCATATTTATATTTGTATTGAAAATTAAGGTTATTTTCTACTTTGTAATAATCAACTAGAGTTCTTTGTTGTTTTTCATTATATACATAAGTATATTTTCGAGCTAAATCATTGTTTTTTTGATAAAAAATCTTTTCAGTTAGGTTTCCATAGCTATTATATTTCACCAGAGAGTTCTCTCTCTCTTGAGCTACCTCTCCTTTTTGTATTTTTCCATTAATTTCTATAGGTTTATAAGGTATCATTCGTATAGAACTAACCTCTCCTTGAATATTTTGCTTTTGTAAATCGTTTTTTTCAGATGTTTTTTTACAACTTATTAATAAAAAAGGGATAAAACAAAGTAAAAAAAAGTATTTCATAGTAATTTTTATTAAATAATATATTATTTTTCAGATGAAGGAGAGTATTTTATCAGACCTAAAGTGTAATAAGAAGGTGAGTTGTTATAAAAACGGGTTTGTTTAGTCCAATTGTTTTTATTATCGTACTCGTATTCGAGAGTATTTATACTATTTAGCTTTCCGGAGGCATAATCATAGTATTCTTCGCGAATAGAATTCCCGTTTTTATCATATTTATATCTAACAACGGTTGTATTTTGGATATTTTCTTCTATTTTTAGTCCATTTTTGTCATAAACATAGGTTACACTATATGGTTTTTCTCTTGAAATGCCAGAATCTTCATCAAAATATTCCATTTTTGAGATGTTTCCTTTCGGATCGTAGTAATAATTACGCTGATAAGTGAGTTTATTTCCATCATACATTTCTTGTCGGACTTTTTGTCCTTTGTCATTGTAGTAAGCTTTGATAGAACGTTCATAACCTTTGCTTGCTTTGAGGTAATTTCCCTTAATAATACGATCAAAATCATCATATTCGTACTTAAAAATACCAATATCACCTCCAAAAGTGTCTGATTGAAGCGTAATAAAGCCATTTTTGTTGAAAATAAGGGTTTGTTGGTATGAATTTATCTTTTTTTTATCAATAAGACTATCAGGAAGAGCTTGTCTGTAAATATAAGTTACCTCTTTAGGGGCGTTTTTTAAGTTCCAAAGTTCCCAATCAGTCTTTTGTTGAGCAAAACTAATTGAAAAATAGATGAAATTGAATAAAAAAAAGATATTTTTCATAACAAAATGAATGGAATTATATTAAAAAAGATAAATATCAATAAGAATTATTTTTTATTTCGATTGACAAACTTAACAATAAGCATAATCAAAGTTCCCATTAGGATAAAAAATATTAAAGACCAATACCAATGTTTAATAAAGGCTTGCTTTAAGATAACTGCAAAAACAACACCGAATAAAATGATGGTAGCTATTTCGTTCATCATTCGGAGCTTGATGGAAGAGGAGGTGGCGTATGCTTTTTTTAGATTAGAAATCATTTTCCAGCACCAAAAGTGATAGTAAAACAATACCAAAATAAAAAATAACTTGATGTGGAACCAACCTATTTCTAACAAAGCCCAATCGCCCATATAAATCATCAGGATACCCGAAATAGTCATAATAATAAAAGCAGGGACAGTAATGATATTCCATAGCCTTTCTTCCATATATGAGAATTGTTGATGCAAAATGGAGCGTTTCGGTTCGCTTTCTTGCAAGGCTTCGGTATGATAGATGAATAACCGAACTATATAGAAAATTCCGGCAAAATAACTAACTACAAAAATAATGTGCAATGCTTTTACAATACTATATGATAACATTTTATAAAAATTATGGTTGTTGTTCTAGTAAATAGGGTTGTATTTTGTTAAATTGGTATTTTTAGCATTATGTTTTAAATATAGAAAATACTAAACTGAAATATTTCTGTGCAAAAATACGAAAAAAAAGCTTTTTTTCAATAATAAAAATAAAAAAAGCAAGTAAAACAAATTACTTGCCTTTTGTTTGTATATGTCCAAAAAATCTTTTAGAGATAATTATTTGTCAATAGAGCCTAAAACACGTTTCATAAAGAGGTTTAGGGCTTCTTTTTTCTCAGTACCTTCTTTCACCATTTTTTGTACTTCAAGAGCTCCATACATATTTGATATAAGCTCTGCTATAACATCAATTTCTTCATCCTTTAAAGAAGAAAGCTCAGTTAAATTTTCAAGTACTTCAATAGTTTCAACAATATAGTCTTCGTCGTTTTCCTCAATAAATTGAGAAATATGCTTAATTACCGGTAATTTCATTGATTAGTTCATTTAAAACTTCTTGTTTATTTGTTTGTACTTCTCCTACTAATTTTCCATCAACGAAAGTAGCAAAAGTAGGAAGATTACTTACATTGGCTAATTTTCTTGATTCTGGAAATTTTTCAGCATCAACAATAACAAAGGTAATATTTTCTTTTTCAGATGAAAGTTTTTTGAATTTTGGTTTCATAATACGACAATTTCCACACCAAGAGGCAGAAAATTGAACAGCAACTTTTTGATTTTGATTTACAACATCTTGTAAATTATCAGACTCTAATTCTATGAACATAGCTTTTTATTTAAAATTGGTAAAATATTGAAATTTATTGGTAATTTTTTTAGTGTTTTGAAAGGTAGTCAGCAGTACTTTTTCTATTAGCAGACATAGCTTCTTTGCCTTCCTCCCAGTTAGCAGGGCATACTTCTCCGTGAGTTTGTACGTGAGAATAAGCATCAATAAGGCGGATATATTCTTTTACATTTCGTCCAAGAGGCATATCATTTACGCTTTCGTGGAATATTTTTCCTTCTTCATCAATAAGGTAAGTAGCTCTGTATGTGCAGTTTGAACCTTCAATAAGAGAATATTCTAATTCTTCATTATAAACATATTCTGCTTCAAGAATACCTAAAGCATTAGCTAGATTACGAGTAGTATCTGCAAGGATTGGGTAAGTAACCCCTTCAATTCCTCCATTATCTTTAGGAGTGTTAAGCCATGCAAAATGTACCTCATTGGTATCGCAAGAAGCACCAATAACGATGGTATTTCTTTTTTCAAATTCGCTTAAAGACTCTTGGAAAGCGTGTAGTTCTGTTGGGCAAACAAAAGTAAAATCTTTTGGATACCAAAACAATAAAACTTTTTTCTTATTTTTTGTAGCCTCTTCTAAAATATTAATTCTAAGATTATCTCCCATTTCAGAAATGGCATCAACGGTAATGTTTGGGAATTTTTTTCCTACTAATGACATAATTTTTAATTTTAATTTTCTGGTGCAAAGATAGTAGATTTTAATATTATAAATTGTTTTTTAGTATTGTATTAATCTATTATGGTATAGTTTTTATAAATAGAAACTATGAAATATATTTTTTATGGGATTTAAAAATAAAAAAACTGTTTGTAATTTGCTAAAAAATAAGTATATTTGCCAAAGTAATTTTAGAATATATATTATATGGCAATTAATTTACAAAAAGGACAAAGAATAGACTTAGGTTTAAGTAGAATGACAATAGGTTTGGGGTGGGACCCAAATGAAGGAACAGGGTTTGATTTTGATTTGGATGCTTCTGCGTTTATGATTAATGAAAATAGACTTATTCCCTCAGAAGAATTTTTCGTATTTTATGGGAATACAGATTCTCCTGACTCAGCTTTACATCATACAGGTGATGACCCAACAGGAGGCAATAGCGCAACAGGTGATGATGAAAGCATTCAGGTAGATTTATCAAAAGTTGATAACCGAGTAACAGAAATCCTTTTTGTGGTAACTATTCACGAAGCTGAAAATCGGAAACAAAACTTTGGTCAGGTTAGAAATTCTTATATCAGAATAGTTGATGACACCACAGGTGAAGAGGTAGCAAAATATGAATTAGGTGAAGATTTCTCTATAGAAACAGGTGTAGAATTTGGTAGGCTCTATAAAAGAAATGGGCAATGGAAGTTTGAGGCATCAGGAATTGGTTACCGAGAAGACTTAGCTTATTTTTTATCTAAATACTATAAAGGACAGATTATCAAATAATTATAAAGTAAAAAATAAATTCCGAACCACAAAAGTTCGGAATTTTTCTATAAAATGGAAAAACTAAACATTCAAAATTATATACATTTTTCATTCGATTTGTGGCTTACACTTATCAAGTCTCATAAAGAATTTAAACCTAAACGAAATATTCTTTTTAAGAATTTTTTTGATATAAAAAGTACCCAAGAACAAGTAAATCAAGCTATTCGATATTATGATGTTTTATGCACTAAAATAAGTGAAAAAACAGGCAAACACATAGATAGAAATGAAATTTATCTATTGATATTGAGTCAATTAGGTAAAGATATTTCCCGAATAGATAATGTTACTTTGGAAGAGTTTTCTCAAGAGACAGAACAACTTTTTCTAAAGTACAAGCCAGAGTTAATTTATCCTAATATTTCTAATTTATTTAAGAAAATAAAAAATGAAAATAAAACAATAAGTATATTGAGTAATACTGCGTTTATTTTAGGAAAAACACTTCACAAAGTATTGAGTGAATATGAATTAAGTTCATATTTTTCATTTGAAATTTATTCTGATGAACTTGGGTTAGCAAAGCCAAATTCTGAAATTTTTCAAATTCTCTATGAAAAAGTAAAGCAGATAAAACCCGTTGATAAACAAAAAATTATACACATAGGTGATAATCAAATAGCTGATTATAACGGAGCCAAAAATGCAGGCTTGCAAGCGCATTTGCTAACAAGTTAAAATATAGAAATTACTTTTTTAAAGAGTTTATTTGTTCTCCATCAATGTTATAAATTGGTCAAAAAGATATTTTGCATCATTAGGGCCAGGAGCTGCTTCAGGGTGGTATTGTACGCTGAAACATTTTTTGTCTTTTAACCGAATACCCATTACAGTATTGTCATTCAGGTGAATATGTGTGATTTCTATTTTAGGATTGGCTTCTGCTTGGTTTCTATCAACTGCAAATCCGTGGTTTTGAGATGTAATTTCACTTTTACCTGTAGTTAAATTTTTTACAGGATGGTTTATTCCTCGATGGCCATTGTGCATTTTATAAGTAGAAATACCATTAGCTAAGGCAATGATTTGATGACCTAAACAAATTCCAAAAAGAGGATAATTTTTTTCTATAATTTTCTTTGTAAGTTCAATTACTTCGTGTAGAGGTTCTGGGTCACCAGGTCCATTGGATAAGAAATACCCATCAGGTTGCCACGCCTCAAGCTCTTCAAAAGGTGTATTGTAAGGGAAAACTTTCATATAAACATCTCGTTGAGCTAAATTATGAAGAATATTTTGCTTTATTCCTAAATCTAATGCAGCTACACGGTACTTAGCGTTCTCATTTCCAAAGAAATAAGGTTCTTTTGTTGAAACATGAGAGGCTAGCTCTAAGCCTTTCATACTTGGCTGTTCCTGTAATTTTTGTTTTAATTCTTCTAAATTATCAACATCTGTTGAAATAACTGCATTCATAGCTCCATTATCTCTAATGTAAGCTACCAAAGCCCGTGTATCTATATTACAAACAGCAAAAAGATTATTTTTTTTGAAAAAATCTTCCAATGAAGTTTCTGCCAAAGGGCGAGAATATTCATAACTGAAATTTCTACAAACAAGCCCTGCTATTTTTACTCCATTAGACTCATTATCAGCGTCATTGATTCCGTAATTTCCTATATGAGCATTGGCAGTAACCATTATTTGCCCAAAGTAAGAAGGGTCTGTAAATACTTCTTGGTAGCCTGTCATACCTGTATTAAAACAAATCTCTCCAAAGGCTGTGCCTTCACCAGCTACTGAATTTCCGTAAAAAGCCGTACCATCGGCAAGTAATACAACTGCTTTTTTCTTTTCTTGATATTTCATTGAAATTCTTACAATAAAAATTTCTGCAAAAATAATAAAAATATGGATTATAAAATGATTTTTTGTATAAATATTTTACTCAAAATAATATAGTGCATTTCAAAATATTTTTAACGAATGAAAAAATAGAATTATTCTCAAAAAAATAGTTTGGAATAAAAAAAATTGTATCTTTGCGCTATGAATTTACACGATATAAAAAATATTAGACAACTATTAAATAACCACCCCAACATAAGTATTATTCCGCATACAAGCCCAGATGGAGATGCTATAGGAAGCTGTTTGGGGTTGTATCATTTCTTGAAAGCACGCGAATATGATGTGGAAATAGTTTCTCCTACCGATTTTCCTGATTTTTTGAAATGGCTACCAGGTGTTGAAAATATTATTATTTTTCCTAATGATGAACAAAAAGCAAAGCAAAGAATAGAAAATTCTGAGCTTATTTTTACTTTGGATTTTAATAATTTGCTTCGTGCTAAACCATTAACAGAATTATTACAAAAATCTTCGGCTTCGTTTGTTATGATAGACCATCATCAACAGCCAGACACTTATGCAGAAGTAATGTATTCAGAGCCTACTGCAAGCTCTACTTGTGAGCTTATTTATAAATTTATAGATATGCTTGGGGAGCAAAATAGTATAGATAAAACTATTGCAACGTGCTTATATACAGGTATTATGACTGATACAGGAGGCTTCCGTTATAGTTTAACTTCTGCTACTACACATAGAATAACAGCTTTCCTTGTGGATAAAGGAGCCAATTGTAGCCAAATTAGTTCAAATATATTTGAAAGTCAAACTCACGATAGACTTTTACTTTTAGGTAAAGCCTTAGAGAATTTAGTATATTTGCCAGATTATCAAACTTCTTATATCTCATTGAGCTCTAAAGAATTAAAACAATATAATTTTAAAAAAGGAGATACTGAAGGTGTCGTAAATTATGGATTACGGATAAAAGAAGCTGAACTTGCGGCTATTTTTATTGAAAATGAAGAAGAAGGAATTGTTAAAATTTCTTTTCGTTCAAAAAGTAATATAGATGTGAATTTGTTGGCTCGCACCTATTTCAATGGTGGTGGGCATATAAATGCAGCAGGCGGAATGTCAACAGATTCTTTACAAGAAACAATTGAAAAATTTCTTAAAATTTTACCAGAGTTTTTAGCTTCTCCTGATGCTAGAAATTATAATATTTAATAATAATGTATAGATTTTTATATTTTTTTATATTTTTTATAGTCATTTCTTGTGCTAAAAAAGAAGCTAGACGACCAGTAACTATAAAAACAAATACTTTCCTAAAAGAATCTGCTCAAAAAAATCGAAAACTTTTAATAGAGCAAGAAGCTGAAATTGATGCCATTGTTGCAAAAGATACTTTACATAACTATTTATCTTCTAAAGATGGATTTAAGTATTATTACATAGAAGAAAATAAAAATAGTGATTATACCCCAAAATTTGGAGATATTATAGACTTTACTTATAGTATATCAGATATTTACGGGAAAGAAATCTATTCAAAAGATGACAAAAAAATCGTTACTTATCACATGGACAAAGAAGAACTTTTCCAAGGGTTACGATTGGCTCTTAAACGAATGAAAGAAGGAGAAGAAGCTGTTTTCTTTCTGCCTTCAGAGCTTGCTTTCGGCTATCACGGAGATAACTACAAAATAGGGGTTAATAAACCCGTAAAAGTGCAGGTTCATATATTGAAAATCACCGAAGTAAAAGAAGAAGAACCTCAAGAAGAATAAATATTTTATTGTATAAATATCATTTTATTATAAAAATTATCTTTATGAAAAAAATTGGATTGTTGGCATCTATCTTGCCTTTATTATTCAGTAGTTGTAAGTCTAAATATCCTAATTTGAAAGACGGATTGTATGCTGATATTCAGACAAATAAAGGAGATATGCTTATAGAATTGTACTATGAGGCAACTCCTATTACTGTGGCTAATTTTGTAAGTTTAGCCGAAGGGAAAAATACTTATGTAGTAGATTCTCTAAAAGGAAAACCTTATTATAATGGAACTATTTTCCACCGTGTAATCAAAGATTTTATGATACAAGGAGGAGATAGAACAGGAACAGGAGCAGGAAGCCCAGGCTACCAATTTGCAGATGAATTTGTAGATACTCTTAAATTTACAAAAAAAGGACAATTAGCTATGGCTAATGCAGGTCCGGCTACTAACGGAAGCCAATTCTTTATAACAGAAGTGCCAACTGCTTGGCTTACAGGAATGCATACCATTTTTGGGCAAGTAGTTCAAGGAGAGGTAGTTATAGATTCCATTACAGCAGTAAAAACAAACCACGACAGACCAGAAGAGCCTATCCGTATCAATAAAGTAGAAATTATTCGTAAAGGCAAAAATGCAGAATCTTTCAATGCTGTAAGAGTTTTTGATGAGTTTATGAAGAAAGAAACTGAAAAAGCAAAACAAAAAGAAGAAGAGAGTAGAGCTCTTGCAGAGAAATTCTTAAATGAAATAAAATCTCAAGAACAATCTGCAACAGAGTTCCCGTCTGGTATTAAAATTTTCAAATTATCAGAAGGTACAGGACAAAAACCTACTCATCAGGATAATGTTTTGGTAAAATATGCTGGATACTTGAAGTCTAATGGACTTATATTTGATACAAATATGCCAGAAGTAGCTCAAAAATATGGTATTTTTGACAAAAGACGCGAAATGGGTGGAGGGTACGAAGCTTTCCCTATGCCTTACAATCAATCAGCTCAATTAATTCCAGGGTTTAAAGAAGCCTTATTATCAATGAATGTAGGTGATAAAATTCGTGTTTTTATTCCTTCTGCTTTGGCTTATGGAGAGAATGGCGCAGGTAATGTAATTCCGCCAAATGCTGATTTGATTTTTGATTTACAAATAACAGGTATAGCAAAATAAATTATCAAAAAATAAAAAAATATTCGTAGCATTCTTTGTTACGAATATTTTTTTTGAATTATTTTTCTTAAAATAAAGACAAAAATAAAGTTTAATATAAAATATTATTGTAACTTTGTTTGGAAT
>CALFOY010000124.1 GCA_937919265.1 uncultured Capnocytophaga sp.
TCACCAATACATAATCAATATTTTTACCTACTGCCAAGGCTGTATTGGAAGGCAATGTCCAAGGAGTAGTAGTCCAAGCTAGGATATGTACCTCTCCCTGAGGTTGCTTAAGAGCAGTAGTAGCCTCATCGGATAAAGATTTTACTCTGAACTGGGCTACGATAGTCGTATCACTCACATCTCGATAACAGCCTGGTTGGTTCAACTCGTGAGAGGATAGTCCTGTTCCCGCCTTAGGTGAATAGGGCTGAATGGTATATCCTTTGTAGAGCAAACCTTTGTTATACAATTGTTTAAGAAGCCACCAAACCGTTTCCATATATTTAGGCTTATAGGTGATGTAAGGATCATCCAAATCCACCCAATAACCTATCTTCTCAGTAAGGTCATTCCAGATATCTGTATAGCGCATTACGGCTTCCTTACAGGCTTTGTTATAATCAGCGACAGAGATTTTCTTACCGATATCATCCTTGGTAATGCCTAATTCCTTTTCCACTCCCAATTCTACAGGAAGTCCGTGTGTATCCCAACCTGCCTTACGGAATACTTGCTCTCCCAACTGGGTATGAAAACGACAGAAAATATCCTTAAGGGCACGTGCCATTACGTGGTGAATTCCTGGGAGACCATTGGCAGAAGGTGGTCCCTCATAGAAAATAAAAGGTTCTTTTCCATTACGGAAGTCTATACTCTTTTGGAAAATGTTATTGTCTTTCCAAAATTGCAATATTTCTTGGGCTATCTTGGTTAGTTCTAAAGCTTTGTACTCTGTAAATTTCATTTTATTATTATTTGTTAGTTGTTATGATATTCATTTCTAATTAAAGAAGCAAATTTACAACTTTTTATCAATAAATCAAGTGTTATTTTTAATTTTATATAGATATCCTTTTTGATTACAATCTAAGATATAATATAAACTTACATACAATTTTCCCATATATCAAATGTTTTTCTAAAATAAAGCCTTCGTTTTTTCATTAGAAACAATAAATTTTCAAAAAAAATCACTATTTTTGCACCATTATGGAAGAAATTTTATACAAGTATCTGCCTCAAGAATCAGTGATTCCGTGTTTTGAGCTCATTAAGAACTTAGGTATTTACCTAAAAATAGTCAATGAGCGCCAGAGTAGGCACGGTGATTATCAGTGTCTTCCTAATGGACAGCACAAAATTACCATTAATGCCAACCTGAACAAATATCGCTTTCTGATGACGCTTATTCACGAAATAGCCCACCTTGTGGCTATTGAAAAATATGGAAAGCAAATAAAACCTCACGGGAATGAATGGAAAAGCACCTTTCAGGCATTAATGAAGCCTTTCCTACGTACTGAGATATTTCCTGCAGAATTACTTTCTTACCTTATTATTCACTTTCAGAACCCTTCAGCAAGTAGTGATACTGATGTACACCTAACTTTAGCTATGCGACAATATGATGAACAAGAACGAGTAAAATATTATGTGTTTGAAATTCCTTTTGCCAATCTTTTTCGTACGGACGATGGTCGTATTTTCCAAAAAGGAGACAAAAAAATCAAACGTTATGAGTGCAAAGAGCTAAAAACAGGTAAAAAATTCGTTATCCAGCCTCACGCTTTGGTGGAGTGGATAAAAACAGATAAATAATCTTAAAAATATTTATCTTATAATAATGTATGAAATATTAAAATAAAATTGTATCTTTGCGGGCAAATAGAAAGTGCTTTTATTTTTTAGTAAATTAATTGTAAAATTAAAAATTAAGTATATATGGATGTAAAAGTTCGTTTTTCAGATAAGGATTTGCAAGAGTTTAAAGCTCTAATAGAAGAAAAAATGGAGCAAGCTCAAAAAGATTTAGAATTTTTGAAAAATTCCTATCTTAATGGGGCTGATAATAGTATAGATGATACTTCTCCTACATTCAAAGCTTTTGAAGAAGGTTCTGAAATGATGAGCAGAGAATCTAATATGGCGCAAGCTACTCGTTTAGAGAAATTTATTCGTGATTTGAAAAATGCACTTATCCGTATTGAGAATAAAACTTATGGAATATGTAGAGTAACAGGCAAACTTATTGATAAAGAAAGACTTAAAGCCGTTCCTCACGCTACATTAAGCATTGAAGCTAAAAATATGCAATAGTTTTAAAATTTTAGTTTTTTATATTCTATCCTAATTTTTTTAATTGGGATAGTTTTTTATATTTAAAAAATATTCTTAAAAATTAATATATTTTAAATGTATAAAATATAAAATATAAAAAAAAGCTTTTTTTTAATATATATTATATGATATATTAATTTATTTTTATATTTTTGTGCCTTAAAAGTCAACTTGTAGTTCTATATTACCTCTAAAAAGGTTAAAGTATTGATAATAAGTTTATTAAAAAAAAATTTGTGAATAAAATAAGAGCAATACAAATATCAGAAGCACTCGGAGGAGAGCTTATAGGCAATCCAGAAGTGGAGGTTTTTAAGCTATCTAAGATAGAAGAAGGTACTGATGGTGCCATTACTTTTCTCGCTAATCCAAAATATAAACATTATATATATACCACAAATGCTTCTGTAGTTATCGTAGCAAATGATTTTGTTCCTGAACAAGAAATAAAATCAACTTTGATAAAAGTTTCAGACCCTTATTCTGCTTTTACTCAGCTATTGGAATTTTATAACCAAATGAGAATACAATCAAAAATTGGGATAGAAAATCCTTCCTTTATAGCTGAAAATGTAGAACTAGGTGAAAATATTTATATAGGGGCTTTTACTTCTATTTCTCCAAATTGTAAAATAGGAAATAATGTAAAAATTTATTCTAATGTAAATATAGGAGATAATGTTACAATAGGAGATAATACAGTGATTTTCAATGCTGTAACCTTGTGTTCGGATACAATAATAGGACAAAATTGTATTATTCATTCGGGAGTGGTTATAGGGGCAGATGGCTTTGGTTTTGCTCCTCAAGAAACAGGAGACTACAAGAAAATACCACAAATAGGAAATGTTATTATTGAAGATGATGTAGAAATTGGTGCAAATGCTACAATTGACCGAGCTACATTGGGTTCTACAATTATTCGTAAAGGAGTAAAAATAGATAATTTAGTACAAATAGCTCATAATGTTGAAATTGGACAAAATACTGTAATTGCTTCTCAGGCAGGTATAGCTGGCTCTACAAAAGTAGGAGCTAATTGTGTAATAGGAGGTCAGGTAGGAATTGCAGGGCATCTTTCTGTTGGTAATGAAGTGAAAATTCAAGCTCAATCAGGAATTAATAGAAATATTAATGATAAAGAAATAATTCAGGGTTCTCCTGCTATTTCTTATAGAAGTTTTAATAAATCTTATGTAGTTTTTAGAAAATTACCTGATTTACTGAAAAAAATAGAAGAATTAGAAAAGAAAATTAAAAAATAAAAATTAGAAACTGTGAAACAGCATACATTAGCATCAGAGGTAACTCTTGAAGGAAAGGGGCTTCACACAGGCAAAAATGTAACTTTAACTCTTAAACCAGCCCCTGAAAATACAGGTTTTATTTTCGTTCGTATTGATTTGGAAGGGCATCCTGTAATTGAGGCAGATGCCAATTATGTATCTAATACTGAACGTGGTACTGTTTTAGAGAAAAAAGGCGTAAAAATCCAAACTTGTGAGCACATTTTGGCGGCACTTGTAGGTATGGATTTGGATAACGTAATCATAGAGCTCAATGCTTCAGAGCCTCCTATTATGGATGGTTCTGCTAAATATTTTGTAGAAGCAATTGAGAAAGCTGGAATAATACAGCAAGAAGCTGAACGAGATGAATATATTGTTCGTGAAGTAATTTCTTATGTTAATGAAGAAACAGGCTCTGAGATTACGATTATCCCTGCTGATGAATATCAAATAACAACAATGGTTGATTTTGGTACTAAAATATTAGGTACTCAAAACGCTTATATGTATAACATTTCTGAATTCAAAACGGATATAGCTAATGCGCGTACATTCAGTTTTTTACACGAATTAGAAATGTTATTAGATCTTGGGCTTATTAAAGGAGGAGATCTTAATAATGCTATTATTTATGTAGATAAAGAAATTTCTTCTCAAACAATGGATAAACTCAAAAAAATCTTCAATAAAAATGAAGTAGCAGTCAAACCAAATGGAGTTTTAGATAATATTACTCTACATTATTCTAATGAGGCAGCAAGACATAAATTACTTGATGTAGTTGGAGATTTAGCTCTTGTAGGTACTCGTATAAGAGGAAAAGTTATAGCTAATAAACCAGGACACTTTACTAATACTCAGTTTGCAAAAAAATTATCCAAGATTATTAATAATGAACGAAAAAATGATATTCCAAAAGTAGATATTAACCAGAAGCCTTTGATAGATACTGTGGGGATTATGAAATTATTACCACATCGTCCACCTATGCTTTTAGTTGATAAAGTTTTTGAATTATCAGATAAACACGTTGTAGCTACAAAAAATGTAACGATGAATGAACCGTTTTTTGTAGGACATTTTCCAGGAGCGCCAGTAATGCCTGGTGTATTACAAATAGAGGCAATGGCACAAGCAGGTGGAGTGCTTATTTTAAGTACAGTTCCAGACCCAGAAAATTATATTACTTATTTTATGAAAATAGATAATGTAAAATTCAAAGTGCCTGTATTACCTGGCGATACACTTATATTCAAATTAGAATTGCTAACTCCTATTCGTAGAGGAATTTGTCATATGCAAGCCTATGCTTATGCTAATGGTCGTTTAGTTACCGAAGGAGAATTAATGGCTAAAATTGTTAAAAGAGATAATCAAGAATAAAATGATTCATAATTTAGTAAGTATACATCCAGATGCAAAAATAGGACAAAATGTTTCCATAGATGCATTTACAACAATCCATAAAAATGTTGAAATAGGAGAGGGGACTTGGATTGGTTCTAATGTTACTATTATGGATGGAGCTCGTATAGGAAAAAATTGTCATATATTTCCAGGAGCGGTCATTTCTGCTATTCCGCAAGATAAAAAATTTCAAAATGAGGAAACAGTAGCTATCATAGGAGATGGAACAACAATTAGAGAATGTGTTACAATAAATAGAGGTACTTCTGATAAAATGAAAACTGTTATCGGGAAGAATTGTTGGATAATGGCTTATAGCCACATTGCACACGATTGTATAGTAGGTGATAATTGTATTTTCTCAAATAATACAACACTAGCAGGACATACCATAGTAGGAGATTTTGTTGTTTTAGCAGGAATGGTTGCAGTTCAACAGTTTGGAAATATTGGAAATCACGCATTTGTAACGGGAGGTTCTTTGGTTCGAAAAGATGTTCCACCTTATGTAAAGGCTGCACGAGAGCCACTCTCTTATGTAGGAATAAATTCTGTTGGGCTTCGTAGAAGAGGATTTTCTCCTGAAAAAATTAGAGAAATTCAAAATATTTACCGAATTATTTTTCAGAAGAAGTATAATATAACTCAGGCTTTATCAATAGTTGAGGCTGAGATGGAAGCAACTCCTGAGCGAGATGAAATTCTTGATTTTATTAAAAATTCTTCACGAGGAATAATGAGAGGATATACAAGTTTTAATGATTAAATAATTAAATTAATATACTAAAAAATGGCAAGTACAGCTGATATTAAAAAAGGATTGTGCATTCGTTTCAATCACGATATTTACAAAATTATAGAATTTTTACACGTAAAACCAGGTAAAGGACCTGCTTTCGTACGTACTAAATTGAAAAGTGTAACTACTGGGAAAACAATAGATAATACATTTTCAGCAGGACATAAAATAGATGACGTTCGCGTAGAAACTCGCTCTTTCCAATATTTATATGAAGAAGGAAATGATTTCGTTTTTATGAATACAGAGGATTTCCATCAAGTAAATATTCGTAAAGATATGTTGGATTATCCAGAATTATTGAAAGAAGGTGAAGTAGTTATGATTATTTTTAATGCTGAAGATGAAACACCTCTTTCTGTGGAAATGCCAGCAAACGTGATACTTACAGTAACACACGTAGAACCAGGAGTAAAAGGAAATACTGCAACAAATGCTACAAAACCTGCTACTGTTGAAACAGGCGCAATAGTAAACGTTCCTCTTTTTATTAATGAAGGAGATAGAATTAAAATTGAAACAGAAAAAGGAACTTACGTTGAACGTATAAAAGAATAATTTCTGTTAAATAATTATTTTTGTAATTAAGATATTATGATGAAGTTAGCAATTATAGTAATACTTATTTTAGCTATATGTATTTTGGGTATGGCTATTAAGATATGGGCTAAAAAAGGAGGAAAATTTGCGGGTACTTGTGCTAGCCAAAATCCTCATTTGAATACAACAGGAGAGCCTTGTAGTTTTTGTGGTAGATTACCAGATGAAACAGAATGTCGTAATAACTCTTAATAGATATTAAAATATATCAATTAAAACCTAAAACAATGAAAAGAACACCTTTGAATTTTCCGTTGCTTCTTATTGTTTTAGGTTTTATTTTTGGAATAATTTTTCAGGATAATTTTTTAATTTCAATAAATTATTCCATATTACTTTCCTTTATTTCAGTGTTTTTAGTGTATTTTTCTTTTTTTATTTTAAATAAATATACTAAAATTACTACTTTTACATTTTCATTTTTTTTAGGAATTTTATTGTATTCTATTCATTATGAGCCAAATATAAAAAATAATTATACCCAAATACTCTCTCAAAATAAAGAATATACTCTACAAGGTATAATAGAAGATGTAAAAAATAATAATCTTTCCATAAAGCTTCAATTTGCTGATAATTACAAAGTTACAGGGAAAATTTCTTTACATATAAAAGATTCTATTTCTGTAAATGAGATAGGAAAATCAATTCTTTTTAAAACAAAATTAACTTCAATTTCTTCGGTAAAAAATCCATATCAGTTTGATTACCAGAAATATATGCAAAGAAAATATATTTATTGGCAAGGTCACACAGATGAATATAAAGTACAAAATAAAACTTCTTTTTCTCTTATTCTTTGGGCAAAAAGATTACAAAATTATTTAGCTACTTCTTTAGATAATTACCCTTTTTCAAATGAAAGTAGAGGTATAATAAAAGCTTTGGTTCTAGGAGTTCGTTCAGATATTGATTCTGAAACATATCAAGAATATATTGACGCAGGTGCTGTACATATTTTGGCTATTTCAGGATTACATATAGGAATTGTTACAATTTTAATAACCAAAATAGTTAATTTATTTTTACCTAAACGAAGAAAAATAATTAAAATAGCCATTGTATTTAGTATTTTATTAATATATGCTTTTATAGCAGGTTTATCGGCGTCTGTTCTTCGGGCTGTTATAATGTTTGGAGCTTATAGTATAGCAGAATTACTTGGAAATAAGCGTGCTAGGTATGATAGTCTTATTTTTTCTATTTTTGTTTTACTTCTATTTAAACCTAATTTTTTATTTGATGTAGGTTTTCAGTTGAGTTATACAGCTGTACTTTCAATTTTATTGTTTTTACCTTTGTATAATCGGTATTTTATTTATAAAAATCTGATTTTTAATACAATATCAGATATAATTAAAGTGAGTATAGCTGCTCAAATAGGAATAATACCATTATCTCTTTTTTATTTCCATCAATTTGCAGGGTTATTTTTAATTACAAATATTATCATTCTTCCTTTTTTGGGAATTATTTTAGGGATAGGAATTTTTGTTGTAATATTAGCTAATTTTCAGGTTTTACCTCTTTGGTTAGTTAAAATATATGATTTTTTAATTTTTTCAATGAATTATGTGATAGAAAATATTTCTTCGTATAAAACTATGATTATCAGTGATGTATATTTTGATAAAATGATGCTTTTCATAAGTTTCTTTTTTATAGGGAGTCTTCTTTTTTATCTATATCTTAGAAAAATTAAATATCTGTATTTAACGTTAATAAGTGTTATTTTTTTTCAAATATATTTAATTTTTGATAAATATAAAGAGCAAAAAATAAGTCAAATAATAGTTTTTAATCAGTATAAACAAACTCTTTTAGCAAAACAAGATAATGGTAAAATAACCTTTTATCATTCTGATTCTTTAAAACTACCAAATTCTTATGTTAAGAATTTTTGTCATAATAAGTCGATTAAGAATGTTGATTATCAGTGTCTTAATAATATTCTATCTGTAAAAGGTAAAAATATTTTAATAATTGATGAGGTTATATACATAGATGATTCTATAAAAGCAGATTATGTTTTGCTTTGTAATTCTCCTAAAATTAATTTAGAAAAATTTATAGAAAAAAAGTCTATAAAAGTCTTAGTTGTAGATGGAAGTAATTTTCCTACAATGGTGAAAAAGTGGCAAAAAACAGCTGAAAAATATAATATTCCGTTTCATTACACCCAAGAGAAAGGAGCTTTTATTATTCAGTAAATTATTTAAGATATATTAAAAATCTTATTCTTCATTTCGTTCTTTATTTCTAAAATCAGTAATATTTTTGCATTGTTTAAATTTTAAGCAAATACTGAAAGATGAAACATTTTTCATATCTATTTATCTCAGAAACTAAAAATTTATTTTTATCTGCCAAGCGGTTATTTTATGTTATAGTATTTCCGTTATTTCTTTTTGGTTTCTTTTCAGCTCTTTTTTATAATGGGGTCCCAAGGGATTTGCCAATGGCGTATATTGATAGAGACCAAAACCAACAATCAGCAAATTTACTAAGAATGCTTGATGCTACCCCTTCAATTGAGTTAAAAATGGCTTTAACAGATGAAAAAGAAGCTCAAAAGCTTATTCAACAACAAAAAATAGTAGGTTTTATAGAAATTCCGGTTAATTTTCAAAAAAAACTTTACCAAACAGATCAACAAACGATTATTTGTTATACAAATAATCAGTTTATGCTTTCTGCAGGGCTTATACAAAAGGATTTTCAGACAACAATAGGTATGTATTCTGCAGGTTTGGTAATGAAAAAGAAACTACAAAAAGGATTACAAACAGAAAAAGTTAAATCACAGGCTCAATCGGTAAAAATTGCAGAGTATCCTTTATTCAATCCGTATTTTAACTATACTTTTTATCTTTTGGTAGCAATTTTTCCAATGCTTTTACAGATGATAGTAATGATGGTTACAATTTATGTATTAGGAATAGAGTTTCGATACCAAAAAGGTAAATACTGGTTGCAAAAAGCAGAAGGGAAACCTTTTATAGCTCTTATGGGTAAAATTCTTCCTTATACATTGGCTTTATTTTTTGTATCTTGGTGGATGAATTTTCTATTGTTTGACCTTATAGGAACTCCTTTACATATTTCTAAGATTAATGTTGTTTTAATAACATTTATTTTAGTAATTATATATCAAATTTTAGGAGTTATTTTTGTTTCTTTTGCTCGTGATTTTCGATCAGCTCTTACTATAGGAAGTGGTTTTACAGCCATTGCTTTTTCTTTTGCAGCTTATACCTTTCCTATGGAAGGTTTACCTAAAAGTATGCAAGTGGTAGCACAAATTTTTCCTTATACACATTTTATGAAATATTATGTTAATAGAGCAATCAAAGGAATACCTATTGAATTTACTTGGCAACCTTTATTGGTGTTTTGTTTGTTTATTTTGCTTTTTGTATTAGCTTATCCAAAATTTGTAAAAAAAATAAAAATAGGAGGTTATGAGAAAAATTAGAAATTATATATACTAAAGTTCGGCTGATTTTACAAAGTCAATGTTATGGGAATTAAAATATATTTTTCGTGATAAACCCGTATTTTTTTCATTTATAATAGTTTCTATATTAGTTTCTTTTTTATATACTTATTTATATTCAAAAGAAACATTAGAAAAGTTACCAATAGGCGTTGTAGATGAAGATAATACAGCAGGGAGCAGACAGTTACTCCGTATGGTAGATGCAACAAGTCAAACACAAATTGTAGAAAATTATCTAAATTTAACAGAAGCTCAAAAAGATTTTCAACGAGGAAAAATTTATGGAATACTTACTGTTCCTAGAGGCTATATGCGTGAATTACAGAGAGGAAATCAACCTACTATTTCAGTCTATGCTGATGCTTCTTATATGTTGTATTATAAACAAATATTTACATCTGTTAAGATTTCGGCAACATATTTTAACGTAGGAGTCGATATAAAACGAACTTTATCACAGGGTAAAATTCCAGTACAAGCACTTGAAGAAACTCAGCCTGTTGTCTCAAAAGTAGTAAGTTTATATAATCCATCTTCTGGTTATGCTACTTTTCTTATCCCTGTGGTTCTTGTTATTATATTTCAGACAACTATTTTAACAGCTGTAGGTATTTTAGGAGGAACGATGCGAGAAGGAAATAAGTTGAAGAAAATTTATCCTAACTCTGGCAATTTTATTGGAGCATTACCCATAATAATGGGAAAAGCAACCGCTTATTTAACCCTTTCAGTTGGAATATTATTTATCATTTTAGGAATAACAATGCATTTATTTGGTATTCCTTTAAGAAATTCTATGATAGTTATAATTGTTTTTATGATTCCTTTTATATTAGCTGTTGTTTTTATGGGAATTTTTCTTTTAACTTTTTTTAGAAAAAGAGAAGATGCTATTATGATGATAATGTACACTTCATTGCCAGCTGTAATGCTTACAGGATTTTCTTGGCCTACTTCAACCATTCCAGAATGGATAGTTTATATATCTTATTTATTTCCAAGTACATTAGGAGCCAAAGGCTTTGTAGCTCTTTCTCAAATGGGTGCTAATTTAAGTACAATATCTACTTTTTTTATAGGAATTTGGGCTATTTGTATTTTTTATTTGATACTTGCATCTTTCACTATGGCTAGAATAATTCGTAATAAATAGTTAAATAAATATTAATAATAAAATAAAAAGGGAAATATCTTATTTTGATATTTCCCTTAAAAATTTAAAAACAAAAATTAATGAAAAGAAAAAACTAAGTATTATTTTTTTTTTCTGTTTAACTTTCTTTTTATGAACTTGTTAAGGTCTGTTCCTTTTACAGAATAAGTGTTAAATAAAAGAATAGGAGCAATAACCCCAAAAGCAAGACCAAGGGTAATAAAACAAGTTTGTAAGCCAAGTTTCATATTTTCAGAAATAATTTGGGCAAGCTGTTCGCTACTATCATATTTAAGGGTTACAATTTTTATAAGCCCCATCATAAATTCATATCCATATTTCCCTGGAATCATATTGATAACAGCCGGAACAGTAAAAACAATGGGAGGTGTATGTACACGATGGGCAAAATAAACTCCCAAAAATCCTACGGTACAAGCTCCTATAAATGAGCAAAGTACTATTTGTTCAGGCATTATTGTAAATAATAAAGTAGTTTTAATTCCCCAACCTATTCCTCCTAAAATACCTGTTATCCACAAGGCTCTACGTGGAGTATTAAAAAGCATAGCAAAGCCAATAGAAACCCACATTGACCAAAAAATACGTTCTGAAAGTTCTAAAAAAGTATCAAAGTAATTCATAACCAAAAGCAAAAAGTGAAATATAAAAACCTACTGCAATCATAAAAACTAAAACCATAGCATACAATAACTTAGCACCTCCCGATACAATATGAGCCGTTAATAAATCAATGAATCCATTAATGAGAGGAACTCCAGGAATAAGCCATAAAACACAAGCAGCCAAAGCATTAGATAAAGGTTCTATACCTATAAATCTAAAAATATTGACAACAGAAACTGAAACAAAAGCTGCCCAAGCCCAACAAATAAATAAGTTAAATTTTCTTAATTGAAGAATTCTTCTTCCTACTGCTCCTATAAAAGTAGCTAAAAAAGAAACTCCAAAATCAATATAACTTCCATTTTTTCCTCCAAAAATGTAGGCCAATGAACCGCCTGCTAGAGCTACAAAAAGCCAAACCAAATAAATATTGTAATGAGGCTTCTTAGCTATAATATCTATTTCTTTTTGTATTTCTTCAATGGGTAATTTTTTTTCATAAGCTTCCCAAGAAAGAATACTAATGTCAGATATAGCATTGAAATTTACCCCGTGATGAGGTATTCTTTTTACAATAGTTCGGTTCTGTTTATCGTTTTGTTTATAAACGGTTAAAATAGTAGCTGAAAAAGAAAAAAACATTTCACAATGATACCCTAAAGCATTGGCAAATCGCTCTACATTTCGAGTAGTTCTTCGAGTATTGGCACCACTAGAAATTAATAAAGTGCTTATTTGGGCAAAAAGTTCAGCAGCATTTTCTATGTTGCTTTGCTGTTTTTCCCTGTCTCTTATACACATCTCCGAGCCCACGAGACCGTACTAGATCTCGT
>CALFOY010000125.1 GCA_937919265.1 uncultured Capnocytophaga sp.
ATTTTATTAATATAAAAGAAAGATAAAAAACGTAAAGAATACTAAAGAAATCAAAAAAATAAGTATCTTTGTGCGTTAATTAAATTTTTCAGAAAATGAAAGTAGCCATCGTAATGGGTAGTACAAGTGATATGCCTGTAATGGAAGAAGCCATTAGTTTCCTTAAAGAAATGGGAATAGAAACTTTTGTAGATATCGTTTCAGCTCATAGAACACCTGAAAAACTGATAGATTTTGGTAAAAATGCGCATAAAAACGGCATAAATGTTATTATTGCTGGTGCAGGAGGGGCTGCTCACTTACCCGGAATGTTAGCTTCTGTATCACCACTTCCTGTTATTGGGGTACCTATAAAAAGCCGTAATTCTATTGATGGTTGGGACTCTGTTTTGTCTATTCTGCAAATGCCCGCTGGGGTACCTGTTGCCACAGTTGCTTTAAATGGAGCTAAAAACGCAGGTATTTTAGCTATGCAAATTTTAGGAGCTAATAATGAAGCTATAAGACAACAAATAACCAATTATAAAAAAAATCTTGAAAAAGCTGTCCTTGATGCATCAAAAGATTTAAATAATTAACAAATGAAGAAAAAATTATTTGCTAATTACCATTTTATCACTGTTTTATGGTTTGGGTTGGCATTGGCTACTATTATACAAAATATATTTATCCGAGGAGAATATAATAATTACCTAATATTCAAAGGGGTTTTCTGGCATACGATACAGCAGCTTCCGCTTTATCTTCCATATCCAGAGGAATATTTTGATATGAATCATTATGGAATATTTTTCAGCGGGATTATAGCGCCTTTTGCTGTTTTGCCTAATTGGCTGGGCTGTTCGCTATGGATTTTAGCTAATTCAGCATTTTTGTATTGGGCTATTCGTCAGCTTCCTCTCCCGAAATGGGCAATTATAGGCGTTTTATTCATCTCCGCTCACGATTTATATACTGCGGCAGCGATGCAGCAGTTTAATGTCAGCATTATTGCGTTGCTTTTGGGAGCATTTGTTTTCATTGAAAAAGGGAAAAGCCACTGGGCTACGCTGTTTATCGTTATTGGGCTTTTAACGAAACTTTATGGAATTGTAGGTCTGGCATTTTTCTTTTTTGCCAAAGACAAATGGCGTTTTGTGTGGTCTGGACTGCTGTGGCTTGGGCTGTTATTTTGCTTGCCAATGCTTTATTCTTCAGCAGATTATGTCGTTTCACAATATCACGAATGGTATATTTCTCTTTCGGAGAAAAATGGCTCAAATTTAGACACTTCGCATTATAATTTGCAAAATCTTTCTCTTTTAGGATTTTTGCAACGAACAGGAATTTATAATAATAATATGGTGGTGATTGCTATTGGACTAGTTTTATTTGCACTGCCTTATTTGCGAATAAATCAGTATAAAAACTTAAGGTTCAAGCTTTTACTATTAGCTTCGGTGAGTATATTTCTTTGTTTGTTCAGTACAGGGACAGAAAATAGCACTTATATCATCGCTTATGTAGGGATAGGAATTTGGTTTGTTTCTACTCCGAATAAAAATAAAATCTTGAAAATCATTTTGTTATCCTTAGCTATTTTAGCATCACTTTCCCCAACAGATATATTCAAACCACTCAAAGAACCTTATATTATTCGGTATTCTTTACGGGCTGTTCCGCCAGCGCTTATTTGGCTGAGTATCATTTGGGAAATGTGTTTTTTAAATTTTGAAGAAAATGAAGAAAATAGATATCATCGTTCCATGTTATAACGAAAGCGAAAATATTATTCCGTTGTATGAGGCCATTAAGGGCGTTTTTTCTGAAAAATTGCCAGAATATTCATATTCTTTGATTTATGTAAATGATGGTAGTACGGATAATTCCCTTCAAGTTCTAAAAAAACTAAGCAGTGAGGATGAAAATGTGAAATATATTTCATTTTCACGGAATTTTGGGCATCAGTTGGCTGTAAAAGCAGGGCTTGACCACGCTTTCGGCGATGCGGTTATATCGATGGATTGTGATTTACAGCATCCGCCTGCTCTCCTTCCTGAACTTATCCAGAAATGGGAAGAAGGCAACCAAGTAGTAGCCACACTGCGGACTTATCCTGCTGAAATTTCGAAGAAAAAACAGCAAACATCACAGCAGTTTTATAAAATTCTAAATTTACTTTCCGATATTGAAATAAAAGAAGGTTCGGCAGATTTTCGTTTGTTAGACCAAGCGGTGGTAAAAGTCATCCGCTCAATGAATGAAAACGAACCTTTCCTGCGTGGAATAGTCCCTTGGGTAGGCTTTCAGCAAGTATATTTGCCTTACACAGCACAAGCTCGTTTTGCGGGACAGACCAAATATACGATGAAAAAAATGCTTCATTTGGCTTTGGCAGGAGTGACGGCTTTTAGTGTGAAACCCTTGTATTTTGCAGTGCTTTTGGGCTTTTTCTTTTCATGTTTATCTGTTTTGTACATTCCTTATGTGATTTTTGCTTTTATCAATGGCTCTGAAATATCGGGCTGGGCATCTTTGATAATGACCATCGTGTTTTTTGGAGGTTTGCAGCTCATTATTTTAGGAATTATCGGAATTTATATCGGAAAAATCTTTAAACAAACCAAAGAAAGACCAAGTTATATCATTCAAGAAGAAAATTTATAAATAAAAATACATAAAAATGAGAAACATAATTTTAATGTTGCTGGTATTTTTCAGCTCATTTATTCAGGCGCAAGAAAAATATCAATTATCAAGTCATATTTTGGATATTTCACAAGGAAAACCCGCTCCAAATGTAAAAATAAGCCTATCCAAGCAAGATAAAAATCAAAATTGGGTAGTGGTAGACGAAAAATACACGGATAATAACGGGAGAATTAAAGAATTTTTGAAAGAGGAATCGGGTAAAAATAATAACGGAATCTATAAACTTACTTTTCATATTGTCCCTTATTTTGAGCGATTGAAACAAAAAACTTTTTACCCTTTTATAGAAGTAGTTTTTGAGATAAAGGATACTCAGCATTACCATATTCCGATTACCTTATCTCCCTATGGCTATTCTACTTACAGAGGAAACTAATAATTACAAAAATGATTTACCTAAGTTTTGATATAGAAGAATTTGATATGCCGAAGGAATATGGCTATGATATTGATTTCCAAAGGCAAATAGCGATTTCTCGACAGGGATTGATTTCCATTTTGGATGTTTTGAAAAAGCATAATACAAAGGCGACTTTTTTCTCAACAGTTGTTTTTGCACAGCAGGTTCCAGACCTTATAGAAAGGCTCATTTCAGAGGGACACGAGCTGGCTTCACATACTTATTATCATTCTGATTTTGAGAACGAACATCTGAAAATGTCCAAAGAAGCGCTTGAAAATCAGTTTAATGTAGAAATAAAAGGCCTGCGAATGCCCAGAATGCGCGAAGTGGATTCTGAGGAAGTGAAAAAAGCAGGTTTTGAGTATAATTCTTCTGTAAATCCCACTCTTTTACCTGGGAGATACAATAAACTGCATGTTTCCAAACGATTTTTCAATGAAAATGGCTTGTGGCAGATACCAACGGCTGTGAGCTGGTTTAGAATTCCACTTTTTTGGCTTTCGTTTCATAATTTTCCGTTATGGATTTATAAATTTTTATTAGCAAAGTGCATAAAATCAACGAAATACGCTACCTTGTATTTTCATCCGTGGGAATTTACAGATTTGCACCAAAAGGAATTTAATTTTCCAGCTTATGTGATGCGAAATTCAGGAGAAAAAATGATACAGCGCTTTGATGAATTATTGAAATTTATCAACAAAAAAGGTTGGAAAACAGGTCTTTATAGAGATTTAATACAAAACGAAAGTAAATAAAAAAACTTCATTTTATTTTTCTCAAAAGAATTATAAAATGAAGTTTTTTATTTATTTTTTATAACTTTCTATTGCTTCCAAAATCATAGCACAACTTTTTTCTATTTCCTCATTAGTAATTGTTAAAGGAGGAGAAATCCGTACAGCTCTCAATTCAAAAAGTAACCAAAAGAAAATATATCCTCTTTCGTGTGAATATAAAATAATATGATTGGCTAAATCAGCATCTTCCATAATAGCAGCTAACATCAACCCTTTTCCATTCACTGATTTTATTTTGGGGTGTTTTAAGAGTTTTCGAAATAATTTTTCTTTTTCAATAGTTTGTGCTATTAAATCTGTCTCTAATAATTCTTGAAGGGTTGCTAATGAAGCTGCTGCAATAACAGGATTTCCTCCAAAAGTAGTAATATGAGACATTTTGGGATTATCCGCAAGCAAATGCATCAATTCATAAGAAGCAACAAAAGCTCCACAAGGCAAACCACTAGCCATACCTTTACCTATTGCCAATATATCAGGAACTACATCATAGTTTTGAAACCCAAAAAGTTTACCTGTTCGTCCAAATCCTGGCTGAATTTCATCTAAAATAAGTAAAGCTCCTACTTCTTCACATCTTTTTTTAACTTTTTTAAGATAATCATTTGTTGGAGTAATAAAACCAGCTCCACCCTGAATTGTTTCAAGAACTACCCCAGCTGTTCTTTCTGTGATTTTATTTATATCATTTTCATTATTAAACTCTATCCAATCCACATCTGGCAATAAAGGTCGGAAAGGTTGTTTTCTCAACTCGTAATCCATTATACTCAATGAACCTTGTGTATTTCCGTGATAAGCGTACTTAGCAGCAATAATTTGAGACCGTCCAGTAGCCCTTTTTGCTAATTTCATACTACCCTCAATAGCCTCAGTTCCTGAATTAACCAAATAAGTTGTTTCTAAAGGATTTGGTAAATTTTTTGCTAATAATTTACAAAATTCAATTGCAGGAGCTTGAGCATATTCTCCATATACCATAGTATGCATATACTGTTCAGCCTGCTGCTGAATGGCTTTCACTACTCTTGGGTGGCAATGTCCTAATGTACAGGCAGATACTCCTGATACCAAATCCAAATAAGCCTTTCCATCTTTGTCATAAATATAGGAGCCTTTTGCTCTTTGTACTTCAAGTCCTAACGGATATAATGAAGTAGGTGCTTGATATCTTAAAAAATCTTTATTCATAAAATATTCTATTAAAATAAAATAAGAAATCAAGTAAATAATAATTCACTTAATTTCTTACTTATATACATTTATACATTAAATAATGAAAAATCACTTAGAAAAGACCATATATTTGAGCATCTATTTTATCAATAATAATTCCCAAATCTTCTTTATTTTGGACAAAATCTATATCATCTACATTAATAATAAGCAATTTTCCTTTATCATAAGTACTTATCCATTCTTCATAACGTTCATTGAGCTTATTCAAATAATCAATAGAAATGGAATTTTCATACTCTCTACCTCTTTTTTGTATTTGTTTTACTAAATTAGAAATGGAACTTCTTAAATAAATTAACAAATCTGGTGGTTGAATAAAAGTTTCCATTAATGCAAAAAGCGACTGATAATTTTGAAAATCTCGTGAAGATAACAATCCCATTCTATGCAAATTGGGAGCAAATATAAAAGCATCTTCATAAATTGTTCTATCTTGGATAATATCTTTTTCACTTTGTCGAAAATCTATTATCTGTCGGAAGCGACTATTCAAGAAATAAACTTGAAGATTGAAACTCCAACGTTCCATATTGGCATAAAAATCATCTAAATAGGGATTATCTGCTACATCTTCAAAATGAGGTTGCCAGCCATAATGTTTAGCTAACAACTCTGTAAGTGTAGTTTTTCCTGCACCTATATTTCCCGCTATGGCAAAATGCATAATTAAGATATTTTATCTTCGTCTATAATACATTTTATCATTGATGTATTTTTAATATTCTGAATAACGAAAGCGCTCTGAATATTAGAAATAATATCTAATTTTGATATTTTGTGTACTACAAAGTTTTGATAATCTTTCATATCTCTAAGGATAAGTTTTAGCAAAAAATCATAACTTCCTGCCATATAAGAAGCTTCTTGTACTTCTTCTAAAGATTTCACATAGTTTTCAAATTCCTCAAAAAGATTTTCTTGGTGACGAATAAGTTTTACTTGACAATAAGCTATTAAGTTTTTACCAAGTGCATCAGGATTTACTACCGCCACATAATTTTGAATTACATTCAAGGCTTCAAGCTTTTTAATACGCTCGTGTACAGGAGTAATTGAAAGATTTACTTTTCTAGCTAATTCTTTTACTGACTGTTTACTGTCTCGTTGTAATTCATCTAATAGAATTAAATCAATTTGGTCAAATGTTATCATATTTCTAATTATTTTGGGTGCAAATATACGATATTTTTACAGGATAAAGGCTATTTACTCTATAAAAATTTCGCAAATATAATTCATTTTTTTGAAATAATCCCAAATTTTAAATATTTTTTTACATTTTTATTCAACTTTTATCCATTTACCTGCATTTCTCGTATTGTATTGTACATTATACATAGCCTCTGCAAAAGTTCCTGAAAGGTAATATGTACCCTTGTATGAAGCATTTAATTTTATCTGAAACTGTTTTGTTTCTTGGGCTTTAAGTGAAAAGTAAAAATTAGCTCTATCATCACGAATGTCTAAATAATCATAATTTGATTTTTCTGTTTCATAATTATTATATCGTGTGTTAATTATTTCCCAACCTGAAGGTATAAACTGAGTAAGAGCTACATTTTCTATATTACTTTGTGTTGTATTTGTCACAGAAATAGTACATACAAAAGCAGTTCCTTGCTTGATTAAATCTTCTGAAATTGTATTTCCTTTATTAGAAAAATTTGTTTTTATAGAAAGACCATTTTGTTGGGTAATTTCTTTACCAACTGGTAAAATTCCACTATTTATCACTCGAGTATAAAGAGTAACCCCAGATTTGTTATGAACATTAATTTTATTAGAACCTATATGAGTAGTAAATTTCTTGGAGGCAAAACCCGTTTGACTATTTACAGTTCCCTTATCTTTTCCTAATTGATAATTAAGCTCCCACGATTTTCCAGTTTTATTTTTGGCTACATAAAGAGCCATTGCATAAAGTGAATAAGCTGAAGTTTGAGTACTTAACCATTCATTAGAAGATAATTTTTCAGAAATTTTCAAAGCCAAATCTGCAGCAAGTTGTTGTTTGCCAATTAACAGAGATGTTTCTAAAGCCATTGCTTGATTACGAAGCTCTGAACCATAACCATAATCATTATCATCAGAATTATCAATAACAACTTTTGCAAATAATTTTTCAGCTATTTGTTTTTGTCCTGTTAAGGCATAAGTCGCAGCAAGCCTTGAGAGAGCTTGGTTTGAAAGATTAGGCATTTCTCTTAATCGATTCATTGAAGCCATATCTGGTTGTTTTGCTAAAGCCAAAGTATAAAGCCTATATGCTTGTAAAAACTCTGAATTAGCACTATTTTTCACCCAACTTCTCGCTGTATTTTTCTGAAAATCAATCCATTTATCTTTACTTCCAATAGGTAAAGAAAATCCTTTTTTCTCAGCTTCTATATAGAATTGACCTATATAACAAGTTACCCATTCATTTACATAATTCTCACCTTTCCAATAAGAAAAACCTCCATTAGAAAGCTGATTATCAGATAATTTACGAATAGCAGCACTTATATTTTTTTGTATTTCTTGTTGCTGATTCGAAGTAAGTTTTTCAAAATCAGATAAATACAATTGAGGGAAAGCTCCTGAAGTTACTTGCTCTCCACATCCGTGAGGATAATCAATTAAATATTTCAATCTTTGAGCTAAATTCACACCTGGGAAGCTAGAAACTTCAAGCGTTGTAGAATTGGTTGATTTTTCACCAAATACTTCAAAATCAATATTTTGAGATGAATTTGGTTGTAATACTATACTTTTAACTTGATACATTTGAGGGTTAGGATTAAAAATATCCATTTCTACCTCATAGGTTGCCTTTTCATTTCCTGATGTTGCTTCAATAGTTACTTTTCCTATGCCTATTTCGTTTGCTTTTAGTGTAAAATAAGCCATTTTTTCATCAGGAATTTTATCAAATTTTACTTGCTGATGAGAATCACTAATTAGTTTGAATTTTTCATTAGTTTTTATCTTAACAGAAACATTTTTTACTTGATTTTCTTTGGCAAAAACAGTAACAGGCAAAGTAATTGTTTCTCCTGGTACAGCTTTTCTTGGTAGTGAGCCTAAAACCATTAAAGGACTATATACAGGAATTGTTTTATCTGTGGTTCCAAAAGCATTTTGTTGCACATCAGAAGCAATAACCATAACCCTAACAGAACCTATGTAATTAGGTAAAGAAATATCGTGAGATTGAGTTTCTCCATTACTTTTAAAAGGACCTTTTACAATAACCAAAGGTTTGAAACGATTTGCTTTTTGAGCCTTAGCCCCGCCTAAATCTTCATCTCCACCTATAGATAATACTTGATTTATAGTACCTCCAAAAGCCCCTATCACGTCATTATAAATATCCCAAGTTTTCACCCCAAGAGCCGTTTTCATAAAAAAGGCATTCCAAGGTTGAGGTGTTTTAAATCTAGTTAAATCTAATAAGCCATCTTCTACAATAGCCAATGTATAAGTCATTGGTTTACCTGATTTTTCTTTGATTTTTATTGTAGCTTTTTTCTCAGGGCGAAGTACATTAGCCATCTGAATTTCAGGTTCTAACTTTGTTTTCGGATTATAAACAGAAATAGGAGCTACACCATACAAACGAATTGGAGAATCATTCTTTGTTTGTGCGTGAGGTTGCAAAAGAGTAACATATAAATATACATTTGGCGCCATATCTTCTGTTATAGGGAAAGAAAACCTTGTAGAACCTTTTTGAGTATCTACCCAATATGTTTTAAGGATTTTTGAACCATTTTCTATAGAAATAAGCGCTTTACTACCTGCATCTGAAGGGAATGTAATAGTTGCTTCCTCTGATATTGTATACTCTTTCTTATTGGTAGTAAGCATTAACATTGTAGCTTCAGAGCCTGTTTTTTCAGAGCTTGCCCAACTATAAAAACGTGCATCTATTCCTGCTTGGTGTTCGCTTTCTTCATCTTCTACTAAGAAGAAATATCGTCCATAATCTCTATCACTTATACGAATATCAAAAAAGGCTTTTCCATCACTTTTGGTTGTAGCATTCATTGTAAATGCGGGAGTTTTTTCTTCTGATGAATTATAAGAAGAAATATTGAGTTGAGAAACATCCCACCACCAGCTACTTTCTATTTTATAGGCATATAATTTTACATTATGATTAGCCAAAGGCTTACCTTTTTCAGATAATACAACTACCTGAAATTTATTAACTTTTGATGTTTCATAATAAGCATATTCGCTATCAATAGGTGCTTTTATACCTACATAACTCTCAAAAGGTGATAATGTTGCTGAACAAACATCTGTACTAAAATCTCCTCCTTGTTCATTTGCTTTTGTTAAAAAATTAACTTTTAGCATTTCACTTGCTTGTAAGTCTTGTGGCTGGAAGAAAAATGAAGTTTGTCCGTTTTCATTTGTTTTTCCATTGAAAACATTTATTTCTTCAGAAGAAAAAGGAAAAGATTTGTTACTAAACACAAAATTTTCATATCCTTTAAAAGGATTAGGTTTAGCATAAACTTTTGCTGTTATTTCCACCTGAGAATTTGAAGCTGGAGAGCCTTGTAACCAATCTACTTGTAAAGAAGCATTTATGCCTTGACTTGAAATAAGAGCATCAGCCAAACTGTTTTTAATTTTAAGTCGGTTAGGCTTTATTGTTTCTATTTTTATTGTTTTATAATAGGTTGAGGCTCCTACTTTTATTTGACAATTCCAGTTACCCGTAATAGCGTCAGAAGGTGTTTTTAGAGAAAATAAATAATGATTATCCGTATTAGAATTTTTCACTATTTGTTGAACAGTTTTTCCGTTAGGGTCTGAAAAAATTAATTTAATAGGATGGTTTTCAGGGAGTTTATTAGAAAAATCATTAAATATAAACCCTACAGAAATACTATCTCCAGGTCTCCAAACTCCACGTTCTGTATAAATATAACCATTTCTACCCTTTTCTAGTTGTAATCCATTGACATCGAAATTACTAACAGACAAAGAATTTCCGTCATCAATTTTTACATAAGTTGTATTATTATCTTTACGAGCAATTGCAAAATAAGCTTTCTTTGTTGTATTTATTTCAGCTATTCCCTCTGCATTTGTTGTACCTTCTTGAAGCTTTTGTTGCTGATAATCATAAAGTTCTATTTTAGCTCCACTTATGGGAGAAGTTGATAAAATATCATTTACAACAACAAGATAATTATTAGTTTGACCACGTTTTACAATAACCCCTAAATCACTGGCTAAGACATTAGTAGATATAGCTCTATTGTAGTAATAGCTATTTTTGCAAGGGTCATCACGTTCATCCCAATTATAGTCATCATAATCATCATAATAATCGTCGTAATCATCATATTTAGCAAAATTTTCCTTATCATCATCGATAGAAATATTTTCTTCTTTGATAGGTGTTTTATCATTATTACAACTAATAGAATATTCTTTCTTAAAATCAATAACCACACGATACATAGCGCCTGGCTCTGGTTTTATTAGAGAAGAAAGGTCTAAAGCGTGAGTATTCCATTTTGAAAGAGAATTGATACCCGTAGCTTGGATAGGTATTACTTTTCTGGCAATGGTAGCTGCTACTTTATATAATTTATTGGCAGTATTAAGCTCATTATCTTGTAAGAATTGTAAAATGTTATTCTGATAAATACGAGAAACTGTTACTTCAACCGCCTTTAAATTAATAGTTTGGAAATTAATTTTTAAATTTTGAGAACTTGGAAGAATAGTTCCATTACGAACAAAACGAACTTCGGGCTTCATTGGCTCAAAAGTCAGTTTTCCTCTAAAAATACTTTCTGTTTTATCTCCATATTTACTTTTAACTCCCTGATGAACAGTGATTTCCACATCATTTTCAAAATATTCATCACTATATACCTTTAGAGTATTTCCTGATGTTGTAAATTTAAAGTCAGATTTATCTTCAACATACACCAAGCCTCTAAAATCCTGATTTTTATCCAAAGGAGATGAAAAAACAATACTAAAGTTATTATTTTCTCCATCTTTTTTTAATAATTGTACTACTCCAAAAGAATTATTAGCAGGAATATCCATTGATATTTCTCCTTGACTTTCAATATCATAAGCATCTCCATTCCATTTTACAAGCAATTTTTGTTCTCGGTCTGAATAAGCAGGAATACTATCTATAATGATAGGTATGTAAGAAGATTTTTCTTCTGTTAAAGTTTTGATAGACAAAGATTTACCATTTACTGTAGCAGAAACCATTTGTTTCACCCAATTAGGGTCTAAGTTGTCACTTGCCTCTATGTGAGCATTAAGGTAATAATACTCCCTGCTATATGACTGCAAATCTTCTAAAGAAACTTCAAACTGATACTTTTGAGTGCGTACCTCAAAATTAAAACGTTCTAACTTACTTTCTACATCAAAAAGTCTGAAAAGATTGAAAGTAATCTGATATTCTGTATTTTGGGATAATGTTTGCTTAGGAATAAATTTAATTTCATTACCTTCTGCCTGAATTTCTCCTTCTATACTTGGTTCTATTTCAAATAATTGATTAGCTGAAAGGTTATTAAATTTTTCCTCATCAAAAGGTTTTGCAAGTATCACCCGAATAGGGTCATCTGTTGAAATAAAACCCGTACTAAATCCAGATATATATTCCTTGAATAGTAGAGCATCACTTTTGGTGAAATTATTTTTTTTACAAGAAAAAATAACAAAAAAAACTAATAATAATAATGATATTTTTTTCATTTTTTTAGATTTTAAATTTATATTTATTTTTTTACTTTCTGAATTTTTCTTCTGTTATTGTATCCTCAAAAGAAAGATTAGAATAAACTCTATAAAGCAATTCTCTTAGCTTTTTAGCTTCTTCCTCTGTCAAACCTTTTGCAGCACGAGTAAGAGTAAATTTTACAGACGCAATAACCTCTTCTTTGAGGCTATTTCCTTTTTCTGTAAGATAAATTTTATTCGAACGACGGTCAAAAGGGTCTTGCTTACGATAAACTAACCCTTCTCGTTCCATTGTATCAATAAGGCGAGTTATCCCTGGTTTATCTCGGTTGGTATATTCAGAAAGTACTTGCTGAGCACAACCATCTTTCTTCCAAAGAATAATCAAAACGGAAAATTGCTCCTTATTAATAGGAATATTTCTTTCTTTAAAATCTAAAGTAATAGCACGTGCCAGTGCTGTAGCTGTACGATTGATAATCAGACTGTCTCTTATACACATCTCCGAGCCCACGAGACCGTACTAGATCTCGTAT
>CALFOY010000126.1 GCA_937919265.1 uncultured Capnocytophaga sp.
GGGCAGGAAAGAGTAATACCTTTAACTTATGTCAGAAATAGAACAAGTTTTTTTAGAAAAAAACAATGAAGAAGATTTTCAAAAAAATCTTAAAATTCAAGTTTCCAAATCAAATGAAGAAATTCTTGACGAAATAAATGTTGAGAATGCTCAGGATGCGGAAGATATCCACAATGAAACCCGTCACGAAATACCATTGAAAGACTATGAAGCAATGTCTTTAGATGAGTTAGTTAAAGAGTTTCAAAAATTATTGAACAATGAGAAAGTACAAGCAATTAAAGAGCATATTGAAGCTATAAAGCATCAGTTTGAAAAGCAATATGCAACTTTGTTTGAAGAGAAAAAAGAGACTTTCTTAGATAACGGAGGAGATGTAAAAGATTTTTCTTTTGTATTACCTATTCGTAGTGATTTTTTTCAACTTTATTCAGAGTATAAGAATAAAAAAGCATTATACTATAGAGAATTAGAAAGAGAATTGCATGCTAATTTAGCTCGTAAGCAAGATATTATTAATGAAATAAAAAATCTTATTCCAACAGATGATAAAGAATGGGATGCCAATAATGCTTTAAAAAAATACAAAGAACTTAAAGAACAATGGTATGAAATAGGAGCTATCCCACGTGAAAATTATAATGACATTTGGAATCAGTTTAATTTTCATAGTGAGAATTTTTATGATTATCTTAAATTAACTAAAAATTTCCAAGCAATGGATTTTAAACATAACTTGGAAGAGAAAAATAAGATAATTCAAAAAGCAGAAGAGCTACTTAAATTGTCAGATGTAAGTAAAGCATATCGAGAATTGCAATTATTACATAAAATTTGGAAAGAACAAACAGGACCTGTAGAAAAAGAACTAAGAGAGCCTATTTGGGCTAAATTTAATGAAATAACAAAAGAAATTCACGATAAACGACAAGTTTTCCTAAATAGCCTTGATAAAGTTTATGAGGAAAATTTATCTAAAAAGAATGAATTAATTGATAAAATTACTCAAATAACACAAGAAGAAATATCTTCTCATAAAGCATGTCAGCAAATAATGGAGAGGGTAGAGGCACTTCGAGAAGAGTATTTGAAAATAGGTAGAGTTCCTTTATCAAATAGAGATGAGGTTTGGAATAGATTTATGGAAATTTGCCGTAAATTTACTCGTAAGAAAAATGAATTTTATAGAAGTTTAAAGAAAATACAACAAGAAAATTTAGAGAAAAAACAAGAATTAGTTGCTATTGCAAAAGCTAATAAAGATAGTTCTGATTGGGAAGTTGTTACTCCTTTGATGGTAAAAATTCAAGAAGATTGGCAAAAAATAGGTCATATTCCTCAAAAATACACAGAACAACTTTGGAAAGAGTTTAAACTTGCTTGTAATGAGTATTTTAATAGGCTAAATAAACAAAAAAATCATCTAAAAAATCAGAAAAAAGAAGATTTAAATAGAAAAAGACAGCTTTTTGATGAACTAAAAGAGTTTAAACTAACAGGAGATAGAGATAATGATATGGATTTCTTGGAAAAACTTCGTGTTTCTTGGAATGAGTTGAGTAAATCTATTGAAGGAAGTAAAGAATTGGATACACGGTTCAATAAAATATTGAATGCTTTATATAAAAAATTAGATTTTAATAAAAAAGAAATAGAATTGTTAAAATATAATAATAAATTAGAGCAATTGTGTGATAATGATAACTCTTTAATCAGAGAGCAAATTTTTGTAAGAAAAAAAATAGATGAACTTCGTACAGAAATATTAAAACTTGAAAATAATTTACAATTCTTTTCTAATGTAAAACAGGATAATCCTTTGATGAAAGAAGCCATAAAAACAATAGAAAATAGAAAAGAAATGTTGTTAATTTGGGAAGAAAAACTTAAAGAAGTTCGCCAAAGAAATGTAAATAATGAATAAATTATATTTATGAGGAAAATAATTTTTATACTTGGAATAGCTTCAATGTTATTCGTTGGCTGTAAAAATAAAAATCAGGATAATCAGCAACAGGTTGAAAATAAAGAAGTTAATGAAAAAAGTCATCAAACAAGTGTACAATATGAAGGGACTATCCCGTGTGCAGATTGTGGAGGAATTAAAGTGAATATTAAACTTTTTTCAGAAGGTAATGCTTATTTAAAAACAGATGAGTATTTAGGTAAAAATCAGACATTTACTGAAGAAGGACACTTTGAATGGGACGCTGAGAAGAAAATGATAATATTAGTGAGTAAAGCTGGACAGAAAACATTTTATAAAATTGATGCAAATATTATAATAATGTTAAATTCAGATGCTTCTCCTTTACCAGAAGGAACGGCTGAGCAATATACGCTAACTAAAATAATGAATTAAAAAACAAAAGAGATGAGCTATTCCTCATCTCTTTTTTTATGTAAAAATCTAATTATGAATGTGATACATATTTATTGTATGCCAGGACTTGGAGCTAGCTCTAAAATTTTTGAATATTTTACTTTTGATAAAAGATTTCAAATTCATTTATTAAACTGGGAAGAGCCTGAAAATAATGAAACTTTACAAGAATATGCAAAAAGAATGTCCCAAAAGATAGAATATCCTTCATCGATACTTATAGGAGTATCTTTTGGAGGTATTTTAGTACAAGAAATGGCTAAATATATAAAAGATTATCGTTGTTTGGTTCTTATTTCTACTATAAAGTCCTCAAAAGAACGACCTAAATGGGCAAATTTTTATAAAAAAACAAAAATAGGAGACTTTTTACCAATAAAATTTATTGCTTCTTTGGAATTATGGAAAAAAACGAAACGTTATAAACGATTATATTATAAATATATAGGTTTAGTATCTCCAAGTTATCTTTCGTGGTCGTTAAAACAAATTACAGAATGGGAACAAGAAGAACCTTTACCTCGGACAATTCATATTCATGGAGAAAAAGATGCTATTTTTCCTATTGAAAAGATAGAAAATCCAATAATTATAAAAGATGGGACACATATTATGGTTGTTAGTCGTTATCGTTGGTTTAATGAACACTTAATCAATCTGTTAGAAGAATATTTGTAAAATATATTTTAGTTATAAGTATTAAAAAGAAGTTAAATAATGAATATATTTATTTTTGGCATCATTTTTGTTTATTAAATTATCAAATTTATAGTTAAAAAAATACGTATAATCCATTAATTTAAGAATTTTGATATGAAAAAACAAATTACAACTTTATTCTCTGCTATTTTGGGTGGAGCGATTGCCTTAGGTGGGTATCATTATTTTATAGAAAAAAAAGTAGGAGAACCTAATGAAAATTCAGTTTTAGAGTCGCCTAATGTAGTTCATACAAATTTTCAACAAGGTGCACGTTTTAATTTTGATGAAAATAGTTTTGTTAATGCATCAAAAAAAACAGTAAATAGTGTTGTTCACGTAAAAAATATGACTGTTGCTCCTGAAATAACGTCAATATTTGACCTTTTTTATGGAAATGTTCCTCAACAAGGGGGGAAAGAAAGGCTTGCAGGTACAGGTTCGGGGGTTATTATTTCTCCTGATGGCTATATTGTAACCAATAATCACGTAATTACTGGGGCTTCTTCAGTTCAGGTAACTTTAAATGATAATAAAACGTATAAGGCAGAAATTATTGGTACAGATTCTTCTTCAGATATTGCTCTTTTAAAGATAAAAACAGACGAAAAATTACCTTTTTTAACTTTTGCAGATTCTGATAATACTCAAATAGGTGAGTGGGTGCTTGCAGTAGGGAATCCTTTTAATCTTACCTCTACGGTTACAGCTGGTATAATTAGTGCAAAAGCTCGAAATTTAGGAAATATTCAGAATGGAAAAGTAGAGTCTTATATACAAACTGATGCCGCTGTAAATTCAGGAAATAGTGGAGGAGCTCTGGTGAATTTGAATGGAGATCTTATTGGTATAAATACAGCCATAGCCTCCTCAAACTCAGGTACTTTTATGGGGTATTCATTTGCTGTTCCTAGTAATATAGCTAAAAAAGTGGTGGAAGACCTTATAGAATATGGAAATGTACAAAAAGGAGTTTTAGGAGTTTCGGGCGTTGAGTTGAATTCTGAAACTGCTGATAAACTGAAAGTTAAAGAAACAGAAGGGTTTTATGTTAGTGATGTAGAAAGTGCTTCAGGAGCAGATAAAGCAGGTATAAAAAAAGGAGATATCATAAAAGAAATAGATAATTTAAAAATACGTACTTTCTCTGATCTTATTGGTCATATTAATACAAAAAGACCCAATGATAAAGTAGAAGTTTCACTTATTAGAGATTCAAATAGTAAAAAAGTGATGGTTACTTTACAAAAAAATACGTCTTTAGTTCTTAATAATATAGGAATGATAGTAAAAGACCTAACAGAAGAGGATAAAAGAGTATTTAAAGTTCAAAAAGGAGTGAAAATAACTAATATTAGTGATATTTATAAACAAAATGGTATTGATTTAGAAGGAAAAGTACTTATTTCTATTAATAATAAAGAAATAGTTGATACCAATCAGCTTAAAAATATAGTAAATGAACTTAATCCTCAACAACGAAATTCTTTTATTATCATAAATAAAAAAGGTGAAAAAGAAAGATATTTCTTTTAGAATACAAGTTTCTTCATACATAAAAAGTGAAAGCCAACAATTTTTAATTGTTGGCTTTTTGTATTTAAATAGGATTTTTTACTTTTTAGAAAAAAAATATTTACAAATAGACATAGTTTGACCACTTTGATATCTAATTTTGTACTTGAAACGAAAAATGTCTAAATTATAATATTTATACTAAAAAAATACAAATATTATGAAAATTTTTATTTCTTTGTATTAAGGTAAAAATGTAGAAATATTTTAGATATTAATTAGAGAGGATATAGCGTTTCACTTTGATTTTCCTATTCTGGAATACGACCAAACATTTCAATAACACAAGGAAAGCAAAGGACGAAATGCCTGCCTTATAAGCGCAGGTATTCCTTTTTGCTTTTGTGTTAGCCTTTGGTCGGGCTCCGGACGAAGTAAAAGGAAGCCTGCGCTTAGTTATTTAAAAGATAAATACAAACCATTAATATTTTAACAATATGCCAAATTTAATTAACTTAGGGAGCCAATTATTGAGAATTTGTCCCACCAACAGTAACAAAATTAAAGTCTCTACCAATGACGGTAGAATTTGGAGCACTCGTTATTCAGGCTCTTCTTATGGAGCATTTTATGATCTTACCTCTTATGGTAGTGAGATTATCGCTATCACTTCCAAAGGACTATATGTATCCACTAATGGGGGCAGAATTTGGAGTGTTCGTTATTCAGGTTCTTCTTATGGAGAGTTTCAAACCATTTCAGTCAATGGTTCAGAGCTCTTAGCTACTACCACCAAAGGATTATATGTTTCTAAAGATGGAGGTAGAATTTGGATAAAACGCAGTTAGAATTTGTAAATGCTCAAAAAGTAGTTGAAAATCTAACTAAGTATCTAAATTTCTTACGAAAAGAAATTCTAAAATAATAGCTATCAACCTCTCCCCACTCCTAAAAAAGTGGGGAGTTTTTTGAAAAAAAAATATAGTTGGTCATAGTTTGTATACTTTGTTTTATATCTTTGTAGTGTTATTTTTAAAAGTAATACAATGAATCTTTACTTAGATGACCTACGTACTACTCCTGAGGGGTTTGAGCGCGTGTATAGCTACGAGGAATTTGTAGCTTATCTTCAGCGATATGGATTGCCTGATTTTATCTCGTTTGACCACGATTTAGGCGAGGGGCTTTCTGGTTATGATTGTGCTAAATATTTGGTGGATTATTGTTTAGACCGTCAGTTGCCTTTGCCCAAGTTTGTAGTACATAGCCAAAACCCTGTAGGTAAGGAAAATATAGAACGATTATTGGATAACTTTAGAAATTTTGAGGTTTAATTTAAGGTCTTAGCAAGCGAAAAAATTAACAATTAAACACCCTTAAAATAACAAAAAAACAAATAATTAATAATTGTCTGGTCGTGTTTTGTCCTGTTGTGATAGTATCTTTGCCACAGAAATAATAAAAAATGCTTTTTATGATGATTTTAGACAACTTTAGTGATAAGCTAAAAATAGCTTATGCTGATATACTCGAAGCTATGATTTGCCAAAATACCCGTGAAGAAAAGGATTTTGATGAACAAGAGAGACTTTCTGAAAGACGGTTATACAATGGTAAGAGGATTATTTTCAGAGAGATATATGATTATAAGCGTAATTATGTACATAAAAAACTATATCCTTATGGACAGGAAATAGTACACCTTATTTATCCTATCTATACAGAGCAAGCACAAAGAGCACTCTATCTGCCCATCAAGGAACGAGTATTAGCTTTAGGTTTTCAGCCCGAAGCTATTACAAAGATAACGGTACGCTTGAAAAACTACAATGAAAAAGGGCAGAAACTACAAGAAACCTACAATTGGTGTAAGGGATTTTTTGCTGAAAGAGGAAGTATGGGGATTGATAATATCCGCTATGATGATAGGCAAAATATCTATTCCAGTGAAGGATTTAATGCTTATTGGAACGAAAAACGAAACATACTGCGTACTATTGATTTAAATGGAAGAACCCTTATCGAACAAAGTTCTTGGGACGCAGATGCTTTCAATACAGTGGAGGTCTATCATTATGATGAGGATAAAAATCTTGAACGAAAAATCATTAGTAACAGAGAGGGAATTACTAATATTATAGATTATTCTAAGAGAAAAAGTAGAGTGAGAATAGTAAGACTCAATCCTAAAAAAACTTATAAATACATAGAAGAAGGATACACCCAAACTATAAAAAAAGGAGCTTATACCTACAAGGTAGAAAGATATTGTTTTGGAGATAGTACGGATCTGAGAAAAAGTCTTATCGTATTGGATAGCGAAGATAGAATCGTAAGAGAGAAAAAGACAAACTATATCACCAAACGTAAGAAAAACAAAGAAGGGAAGCAAACCTTCCGAAATATCAAAACAGATGAGCATATTAGTAGATATTATTATAATGAGCAAGGCGTACTTACCAAGGAAATACACCTTAGCACAGACCGCTCTGTAGAACTTGAAGTATTGCTTTACAACTCACAAGGACAGAAAACAGTACGTATTTATAGGAGTAAAGACCTCAAGCAAGAAGTCAAGTACTTAGAAAAAACTGTTTATACCTATGATGATAAGGGAAGACTTTTATTAGAAAGTTCTCCTACTCACCTTACCCATCATTTTTATACCTTAGCAGAAGACTATGATGAGCATTTGGAAATTACTATAAAAACCGAATTATAAAACTACTTATTATGACCTTAGCTTATTTTTCAGAAAAGCACAAAATAGCCTTTGCCGATGCTTTTGAGGCGATGACTTGCAATATACCTAGCAGTATAGACTACAAAGAGCCTGCTTTGGAAGAAAAGGATTTTGACGAAAACGGACGCCTATTAGAAAGACGCTTTGTACACCACGAGAGACCCAGATTAATAGAACGCTATCACTACAACGAAGGGATAGTACATAAGTCATTCTATGAATTTGGTCGTGAGATTCTTCAATTTAGTTTGCCTTTATACAGTGAGCAGGAATTGAGAGCTAAACATATCCCTATTAAAGAACGGGTACAAAACTTAGGATTTGCGCCTGAGCAGGTAGCAGAAATTAGCCTTAAGATAAAAAGTACTGACAAAATTGGAGGTATGCAACAGAAAACTTGGCATGGTTGTGAAGGGTACTTTGAAAAAGCTCACAGAACAAGTATAGATAATATCACTTGTGATGAGAGAGATAATATATGTGCTATAGAAGAATATGTATCTTCTTGGGGAGAACAACGCATAGAGTATCGTACTTTTGACGCTCAAAATAACCTAATTTTTCAAGGACATTCTTGGGAAGAAGATACTTTAAGCTCTATAGAAGTATCATTATATGATAAACAAAACCGAGTGATACAACGTATAGATACCAATCGCTATGGAGGGTTTAGAGGTATAAAACATTACACTTATAAAGGGGATGAAGTGATTCACACAAAAATATATCTCGATAATCCTAAAGAGATTGCCGAGGAGAGTAGCAAACTCATAGAAAAAATAGGGGACAAAACTCACGAAGCTATTTGTACAGAAGATGACCATAGAGGTAAAAAAGAAGTTACTACCTTTGACCTTGCTGGTAAAATCATAAAAAAAACAGAGACTAATTATTTAGTAAAATACGAAAAATGGATAGGAGAGAAAGAAGTGCGAAGTGATGAAATAACAAATAAAACAGTTCAAGAATACACTTATAACGAAGCAGGAATACTTGTAAAAGAAGTGAGGCGATATGTTGATAAAGATAATGAAGATATTTCCTGGTCTGATGGCTCTTATAGTACAGAAATCATTCTATATAATGAGCAAGGACAAAAAGTAGAGCGCAATGAAAAACGGGAATATAAAAATAGCTTGGAGATTACGGGTAAACGCCCTAATCTCAAATTTGAAACAAAAGATAATATATTCTTAGAACGCACTCTTTACTACTACGACTCTGAGGGTAACCTCACCCGTGAAGAACTGAAAAAATGGCGTGCTGATGAGGGGGGTGAAACCAATGTTGAACTTCTTACTACCCACCATTTTTATTTTAAAGAAGATGAATGTGAAGAACATTTAAAAGTTATTGTAAAAGAAAATCTTTAAACATCATTTAAATCAAAATCAATCCTTTGTATTTATTACAAAAAATTAAAAATCAACGTAACAGTAGTAATCCAAAAATTACTAATTTGCAAATTTTCTAATTAGCTGGTCATATTTTGACCAATTCTTACTATATCTTTGCCACAAAAAATAAAAATACACCCAAAGAATATGACATTAGATAACTTTACTCCTATCCAAAAACTTATTTTTGTAGATGCTTTTATGACAATCATCTGTAATAGTTACTATCAAGAAGAAAAAGACTTTGATAGTGAAGGTCGCCTCAGCGAACGGCGTTTTCTATATCCTGATGGCACACTGAAAGTACGTGAAGCTTACGACTACAAGCGATCACGTGTAACAAAGTTTTTCTTTGAAGATAAGGAAGAACTTCTTCGCCTTATGGTGCCACTCTATACCGATGATAAACAACACACTATGTTCACCCCTCTCAAAGAAAGGGTACAGCAATTAGGTTTTTCATTAGAGAATATTGAAAGACTGTCTCTTTCTCAACAGTGTAACGACCCTAAAAACCTCACTGAACAAAAAGTTTTGATAGATAAATCTTCAAATTATAGAGAATCCTTTGATATTGAAAATGTCACTTATGACAAGGAAGGGAGGGTAAATTGGCGAGAAAAAAATGATTCCTATTACCCAGAAAAAAGTAAAGGGCGTTATGTTTTTGAGCGTGATGAAAAAAAAATAATGGAAAAAATATTTTATGATATATGTGATCCTTCAGTAAAGTTTTTTAGTTATGACGAGGAAGATAGGCTAGTACAAAAAGGAAATTTGTACTACGAATATTACCACAAGAACAAAGCTAATTGTATCAAGATGTGTCCTGAAAAACTTAGAAAATACAGTGAAATAGGTTACTTGCATACTCAAAAGAAAGGTACTCTTACTGAAACCACCGAATGTCTTACTGAATTTGGGAAAACCGAAAAAATAGTTTCTACTTTTAACCAAAACCATCAGTTAGTTAGAAAAGTAGATATTACCTATTGCAATTACGGCAAAAACAAAAAGGAATACAGACCTCGCAAGAAAGATATTATTAGCAAAACTATAGAACAGAACATCTATAACCCTGCGGGCTTATTAGTAAAAAGAGAATATATTTCTTTTGATAATGATGATATATCTAAAATAGATAGTTATAGTATTGAAACTTTTGGATACAATGAGCAAGGACAAAAGGTAGAATACAATAAGAAAAGTGAATATAAAAATTGTTTAGAGGCTATAGGAAAACGCCCTAACCTAAAAATTGAATACAAAGACAAAATATTTTTAGAGCATACCCTTTACTACTACGACTCTGAGGGCAACCTCACTCGTGAAGAATTAAAAAAATGGCGTGCTGATGAGGGTGTTGAAACCGATGTTGAACTTCTTACTACTCACCATTTTTACGTTGAAGATAATGAATACAAAGAACATTTAAAAGTTATTGTAAAAAAATGATAACCTTAGACAACTTTACCGATACCCAGAAACTCATCTTTGCGGATGCTTTTGAGACGATGACTTGTGGCAAACCCACTTCTAATCGTCAATATGCTTCTGAAGAAGAAAAATATTTTGACAGTAAGGGTCGCCTTAGTGAACGCTGTTTTGTATATCCTAACAGCAAATATCTAAAATTACGTGAAGTATACGACTACGAGCACTCTTATATAAACTGTTCTTTCTATGAAGTTGGCGAGGAAATTCTCAATTTTATTCTGCCATTCTACACTGATGAAGAAAAGCGTACTATATTCACCCCCATTAAAGAAAGGGTATTGCAATTAGGCTTTCCCCCTGAGCAGATTGAGAAAATTGTATTCCACCAAAAGTGCGACGACAAAAAGAGCCTTACTTCACAAGAAGTTTGGACAGGTTGTGAAGGGTTCTTTACCAAAGGAAATAGAACTGATTTAGAAAGCTTTACTTATGACGAAAAGGGGAAAAAACTTTTCATAGAAGAGTACGATAGCACTTGGGGCGAAAAAAGATTTAGACGCTATACTTTCGACCACAATGGCAATACAATTATGAAGAGAAATTCTTGGGTTACAGATGATTGGCCAACTCTAAAAACTTCTATTTATGATGATAAAAATAGACTATTGGAAGAAAATGGAGTACACTATCAATACAACCGAGAGAATGTTACTTTATTAACATTCCCAAACCCTCGAACTTTTATTCCAAAAGGCTATATTCGTACTATAAAAAGAGATAATTATACAGAAACAATTGAGCATCACTCAGATGGACGTGGGATCGAAGAGACGATCTCTACTTTCGACTATAAAAAAAGGTTAGTAAAAAAAGTAAAACGTACCTATTATGAAAATTGGGAGAAAATCAGAAAAGGAAAGTATACCCTCAAAAAAGTAGAATGTCATGAATGGATAGAAGAATACACCTATAATGAAGCAGGAGTACTTGAGAAAGAAGTAAGGCGGTATTTTTCTAATCACGATTTTACATCTGGTGATTGTTATACAATAGAAATTATTCTCTATAATGAACAAGGACAAAAAGTAGAGCGCAATGAAAAACGGGAATATAAAAATAGTCGGGAGATTATAGGCGAACGCCCTAATCTCAAATTTGAAACAAAAGACGAAATATTCTTAGAACGCACTCTTTACTACTATGATTCTGAAGGTAACCTCACTCGTGAGGAACTGAAAAAATGGCGTGCTGATGAAGGTATTAAAACCGATGTTGAACACTTTACTACCTATCATTTTTACGTTAAAGATGATGAATACGAAGAACATTTGGAGGTTACTGTAGAAACTCCCAATTAGATAGCCCTTAAATCCATAAAAAATAGTACATTTGTACCTTAAATTTAACATATAAAATATGAATACATTCACCCCAGAATTGCAACAATGGGCAGCCGAAGTGATTGAGAAAATCACCCCCATAGCTGAAGAAATTAACTTAGCTTATTATCCTCTACAGTCAGAAGCTAAAATGAATCCTGAACTCCTGATTATTGGGCTGAATCCAGGTGCTGAAAATGAAGAAACAGCTCGTCTTGATAGCCAAAGAAACAATCCTATATGGGAGTTTGAAAATGGTAAGATGACAGTAGAACGTCTTTTGAAAGGTAATCCTTGTTATTCAGGAAAAGAAGATTGGAATATTGTCAGAGGATTAAAACGTATTGACTTTATCAAACAATCAATTGATAAAGAAGATTACTGTTATATGAACTATGTGTATTTTAGTACTGTCAATTTTAAGGAAATCAAGAAACATCCTAAAGCAGTTGAAATCTGTACAGCGCTCACCAAAAAGTTTATTGAGATTATCAAGCCTAAACATATTATCGTTTTAGGATTAGAGGGTATAGAAAGCATTTCTAAGATTGAAAAAACTTTGCTAAAAGGTAAAAGCAAACGTCTTCTTGTACAAGGGGGGGATTTGTTCGGCAAACAAATACTGGGTATTTCTCATCCTTCTTATGCCGTGTCAGCAGCAGAATACGAGGCTATAGATACCAATATAAAAGAGTTCTATGAGGGAAAACCTCTAACTTCCTTTCCTTTCAAACCTAATGTAAAAGCTTCTGATGTTAATATTGAAGAGATAAACAAGATTTTGGCTGGAAAATTAGAGTTTACTCTATGGAAAAATAAGGAAAACATTTATG
>CALFOY010000127.1 GCA_937919265.1 uncultured Capnocytophaga sp.
CTTCTCTAGTTCCTTCCTGAAGAATTATATAACTAACAGTTTTTGTATTCAAAGTATTTCTATAATTTTCTTTTAAATTATTTTGTTGCTTATTTAAAAAATCTTTTAATTCAGTTCTCTTAGTGATTTCGTTTTTTATATTTTCAGAGATATTACCTTTATAGTCTTTTAAATATTTATAAATAGGAAGTCCTCCAGAATTTGTTTTTAAAAGAGTTGGTAAATAATAACTTACTATTAAATCAGGCATAAAATATCCATTATCCAAAATAATATCTTCATATATTTTTTCAGCAGTTATAGGAATTCCATATCCATCTTCTTTAACTCCAATACCTATTGTATAAAGTTTAGTATCATCTAATTTATTTAAATTTTCAAAACCAGTGGCAACAACTAAAGAGTTTGGATTAGAATCTTCTGCCAGCTTATATATTTCATTTCTTAAATCTCTAATAACTCTTGGACTATACTTAGCCTTTATTTCTTTTAAATTTCTATATAGTTCAGAAAAATTATTTGTCTTAATTTTTATCATTTCTATTATTTTTTATTCCATTTTTATAAAATATTTTGAAATGTTTTTTTTCATCTTAATTATATAGCAGTAAGGTATATAAATTTCATTATTATAATGATTTTTATATACCTTTTATTCTTTATTACGATAGGTTATGATGCATTAATATTTCATTTTTTTACTATTGAATAGTTTTAAATTAATTATATATCCATTTATTAAATCTCTAAAATATTTTTTATGAAAACACTTTTATCCATTCTATTTGTTTTAGGTTTTTCCTATACATATTCACAAACTGAAAATTTTAAAGAATTTCAACAAAAATGTATTGATAACAAAGAACGCCCATTTGTTGTATATTCACCAAAAAATGAAAATACTAAAAGTAAAAAACCTTTATTAGTATTCTTACACGGAAATATTTCCTCACCTACGATTAAGAAAGAACCTATTTCTTACGCTTCTCAATCTCCATTAGTTTCAGTAGCTGACAAAGGTAATTTTTATATTCTATTTTGTTACGGACAACAAAAAGCCACTTGGTTTGACAAAGTAGGAAGCAAAATGGTACTTGATGAAATTAATTTTGTAAAAGAAAATTTCCCGATAGATGAAAACAAAGTTTTTCTTAGTGGATTTTCTGACGGTGCATCGGGAGTATTTTATTTCTCTATGACTTATCCTGAGTTTTTTGCAGGATACATTGCAATGAATGGAAGTGTAAAAATAGCAGATAAATTATCCAATAAAGGATTATACCCTGAAAATATGAATAATGTTCCTATGTTTATTATTAATACAAAAAATGACGTTCTATATCCTATAACACAAATGCAAGCTGCTACTTCGTATTTGAAAGAGTATAACCCTAATATTATTTCAAAAGAATTAGAAGGTATGCACGATATGAGTTATATAAAACAAGAAGAAGAAAATTTTATTTCATTTATCAATCAAAATACTCGCAAGCCTTTTACAGAAATATCTTTTGAAACTTCTTCATTAGAACCAAATCAAATTTCTTGGTTAAAAATAAACTCATTAGATACACTTCAAGAAGCAAAGGAATGGCAAAAGGTATATGATATTCAAATTATGAATGATAAAGCAGACTTCGGGATAAAATATGATTACACTTATAATTCAGGAAAAGGTTTAAGGGTTGAAGGATTCAAATCTCAAAATGTTACAGCCAAAAAGATGGGTGTAGAAATAGGAGATATTATTTTGAAAATGGAAGAAGATAGTATATCTTCACCCTATGACCCATATTTTTATATAGCAAAGAAAAAAGCTGGACAATCTACAAATTTGACAATATTAAGAAATGGTACTACTCAAATTCTTGAAGGAAAATTCAATGATGGATTTTTATACCCTTTATTTTCTAACAAAAATAAATCTGGAAAAGTAAAAGCAACCATAATAGGAAGAAAATTGATTGTTAAAACCTCTCGAATTAACAAATTTGACATCGATAAAGATAAATTCTGTCTCTTATACACATCTCCGAGCCCACGA
>CALFOY010000128.1 GCA_937919265.1 uncultured Capnocytophaga sp.
ATCTAAATATCTGTATTTCAATTGTTTAGATTGAGTTATATAATTTATTTTTAAAACTTATTTTAATCTAAATAAAATGAAAAAATTTCACATTTTTTGTTATATAATACTCTTGTTTTCAGTGTCTTGTACTATTCCTAAAACAGATTTCAAAGAGCGTCTGGATATAAATAAACGTGGAGCCTTGGAACAAGGAGGCACTGTTAAAAAAGATAATATAAATATTATATTTGAGGCGCCTGGTGGTGAATTTTTACGAGGTTATAATGAATTTGCTATCAAATTTGAAGTTCCTAATAATGAAAAAATAGAGGAAGTTACTTTTTTTCCTACTTATAAAGATGAAAATGGGAAAATATTTTCTTCACCTCATAGTTATCAGTTAGTACAAACAGAGAAAACGAATTATTTTAAAGGATTTGTTGTTTTCAATTTGCCTAAACAATATTCTGTGTTGAATAACACTCATTCTGGGATAAGAACTTTTTGGAATGGGCATATATCTTACAAAGTTAATGGGGAGAAAAAAGAATTTGATACAATGTTAGAAGTATTGGATACTCGTAATGCAAACTTGAATATGACCGAATTTGTTGGGAAAGATGGAATTACATATTATATTGCTTTGATAGCTCCTGAAATTCCAGATGTTGCAATAAATGATTTGGTCGCAGGAATATGGAAATGGAATCCTACGGACAATTCTGTTCCTGAAACAATTAATAATCAGCCTAATCCAGCTAAGTTTTCATATTCTGTTGTAAATAATTATTTATTGGAATTAGACCCAAGAATGCCAGGTGAAGATATGGGTAATCATTCTTCTCCACATAATGAAGATCTTACTCAAAAAGAAGATGGTTTTTATTATGGTAAAGTAAATTATACAATGTATGGGTACTGGACACTCAATTTTATTTTAAAAAATGAATCGCAACAAGTAATAAAAGGTACAACCGTCTCCAAAAAAATGACAATTGGGCAGTTTGGAGAACAAAGTGAATTACATATTGATATTTTATTCTAATTTTTGAATATGAAAAGGACATTTTTATATATTTTTACTATATTAACTCATATTTCTTTTGCTCAAGAATATAAAAAAGATAGCATTATTAATCTTAAAGAGGTTATTTTAGAAGATTTAATAAAGAAAAAACAATTACAAACAGATGTAAAACTCTCTTGTACAATAGATGAATATCTATCATCTTCTGATAATATTTCTTTTATAAAACGAGGTGTGTATGCGTGGGAGCCTATGTTAAATAATATGAGTACTGAGCGTTCTTCTATAACTATTGATGGGATGCATATTTTTGGAGCTTGTACAGATAAGATGGACCCTGTAACCTCGTATGTTGAATCAAACAATATATCTCAAATTGACATACATTCAGGACAAGAAGGAGGGATGCACGGGGCTACCATTTCTGGCTCTATTGATTTGAAACGAAAAAAAGTATCTTTTTCGGATAAATCCACTTTCGGAGGAACAACAGAATTGGGTTTTCAACTTAATAATTCTCACAGATTTGCATTGGGAGATATTCATTATTCATCAGAAAAATTTGTAGCAGAAGGTACCATCGGATATCGCAAAGCAGATTTGTATAAAGATGGGAAAGGAAATGAAATAAAACATTCTCAATTTGAAAAATATAATACATCATTAGGTTTCAGTTACAAAACTTCAAATTTTTCAGCCTTAAAAATAGAAGCTATTTTTGATGTAGCTAAAGATGTTGGTTATCCGGCTCTTCCTATGGATGCGTGGTTGGCTCGTGCTTTGATTACTTCTGCTTCCTACAAACAATTATTTACAGAAAGTATCATAAAAGTATGGGAAAGTAAATTTTATTTCAATGCTATTGAACATTATATGGACGATACCAAACGCCCTGAAAATTTAGTTCATATGGATATGCCAGGTTGGAGTACTACTTATGGATTAACTTCAAAAATAATGTTAAAAAAAGACGATTATTCCGCAGATATAAAACTCAATGCATATTCAAATTATTCTCTTGCTGAGATGACTATGCATTCTAGAGATAGAAAAAAAGTAAAGGGATTTGCTTATACTTGGCCTGGTGTAACTACTAATTATTTAGGACTTTCGTTCAATAATCAATGGGAATTGAATGATATTTCTACTTTTATTATCGGAGGAACAGCTGGTTGGCATCATAATTATATAGAATATTTAAGTTTTATTCGTGTTTTTAATCAAAATATAGCAGATTCTCCCAAAGAACGTACTCGATTTTTACCAAGTTTATATAGTTCATACCAAATAGATATTAATTCTTGGAAATTTTCATTAGGAATGGGGTATGGGCATAGAGCTCCTTCAGTATCAGAGGCTTATGGTTTTTATATTTATAATAGTTTTGATAGATATGATTATATCGGAACTCCAAATATGAAAAATGAAATATCTTATGAATCTAATTTTTCTTTAAGTTATGAAAATAGTTCAAAAAAATTCTTAACAGAAGCAAAAATTAATTATTTTTATATAGAAAATTATATTCTAGGTAAAATATTAGATATTGCTTTCCCTATGAATGCTGCTTCTGTTGGGGTAAAAAAATACGAATCATTAAAATATGTTAAAATTTTTAACACATCACTAAATTTTCGATATTCTATTTTTGAAAATTTTAACTGGAAAGGAAGTATAAATTATGCAAAAGGAATAGATTTTAAAAATTCAAATTTGCCTTTTATACGTCCTGTTAGTTATCAATCAAGTTTTAATTTCAGAAAAAATAAATTTTCTTGTGTATTTTCTTTCAATGGAGATTTTACTCAAACAGCATACAGCCCAGAGTATGGAGAAGACAAAACGCCAGCTTATATTATATATAATTTTTCTGCTAATTACTCTTTTCCTATGAAAAAACAAAAGATTCAGCTAGAAGCTGGAGTAGAAAATTTATTGAATACTTATTATTCAACATACGCAGATTGGGGGAATATTCCTCGTATGGGTAGAAATATATTCACTTCTTTAAAATATTCTTTTTAAGTTTAAATGTTTGATATCTAATTGTTTAAATAGTCTGTTTTTTAGAAAAAATATATTGTAGTAAAAAAACTTTAAAAATGTTTTGGAAATAATAAAAAAAGTTGTAATTTTGCACTCGCAAATGAAAACTATGTAATAGTATTTATTTAAGGTTTATATTTTTTAGGAGAGGTGCCGGAGTGGTAACGGAGCAGATTGCTAATCTGTCGGCGGGTAACTGTCGCCTGGGTTCGAGTCCCAGTCTCTCCGCTTTTTTTCGGGGTGTAGCGTAGCCCGGTTATCGCGCCTGGTTTGGGACCAGGAGGTCGCAGGTTCGAATCCTGCCACCCCGACAAATGTTTTTTGTGACATAGTATTAATGTTTTAAATGAAGGTCACGTAGCTCAGCTGGATAGAGCATCTGCCTTCTAAGCAGACGGTCACAGGTTCGAATCCTGTCGTGATCACCTTCGGGGTGTAGCGTAGTCCGGTTATCGCGCCTGGTTTGGGACCAGGAGGTCGTAGGTTCGAATCCTGCCACCCCGACTAAATAAAAATTGAAAAATATTTGCAAAATATGAAATAAAGTAGTAATTTTGCACATCATAATAAATGGTGGTTTTAGCTCAGTTGGTTAGAGCGTCGGATTGTGGTTCCGAAGG
>CALFOY010000129.1 GCA_937919265.1 uncultured Capnocytophaga sp.
GATTTAAATGAAATAAATACTACTAAAATATTAGAAAATATACATTGTTTTGATATATAAAACGATAAAATAATAAAAAATATTTAAAATCTTTGGTAATAAATAAAAAAATTATTACCTTTGCCCAATAATTTTAAAAAAATATATCAGTGCGATTTAAATTAGATGAAATAGACCACAAAATACTAGATTTGCTTATTGAAAATACAAGAATGCCTTTTACGGATATTGCAAAAAGTTTAGATATTTCAGCAGGGACAGTACATATTCGTGTTCGTAAAATGGAAGAGGCAGGAATAATAAAAGGTTCTAGTTTATCCGTGGATTATGAAAAAATAGGTTATACGTTTGTAGCCTATGTAGGTATTTATTTAGAAAAAAATCATCATACACAGTTTGTTATGGAGCGTCTATTAGAAATTCCTTACATAACAATGGCTAGTGTAATTAGTGGTAAGTATAACATTTTATGTAAAATAAGAGCAAGAGATACTAGACACACTAAAGAAATTATTTTCTTAATAGATGACATAATGGGAGTTCATAGAACTGAAAGTATGATATCTATGGAGGAAAGTATTAATGATAAAAAGCGCTTAATGCATACTGTTTTTAAAGAATTATAAAAAATTAGAAATATGAAACTTCTATCTTATCCACTTTATAACCATACTAATGGAACGATAATGATATTAGTATTTGCATTAGTTTGTTTATTATTAACTTATGCAGTTGTATCGATTATCAATAATAATCAAAAGAAAAACCGATAGTAATATCGGTTTTTTTTACTTTTAGGTAAAAGATAAAGAATTTTACCTTTAATTAATTTTTTTCGTAATTCTAACCCTTAAAAACTTCATTATATATTTTTTAGAAGTTTAATTTTAAATTCTAATTAAACTTTCAGGAATTCGACAAACAGGTGAAAATTCATTTAATAAAGTATTTGTAAAATTTCCAGATGGATAAACATTTTCAAAACTCATAGATAAATTTATTTTTTTAAACAAATTCTTTATCTCTATGGTTTATTTTTAGCTTTGTTAATCCTTATTTTTAAGTTAAATATTTTGCCTATAATTTATATTATGTAAAATAGAAAAATAAGAAACAAAAAAGATGATAGTTAAAAAACTATCATCTTAAAAAACAATTAAACTATGAAAAATTAACTTTTATTCTACATTTCTGTAATAATAAATTCACTTCTTCGATTAGCTTGATGTTCTTCTTCTGTACAAGGAACTCCATTTGAACATCCATTAACCAATTGAGTTTCTCCATATCCTTTAGCTGTTAATCTATCTCTGCTTATACCTTGTTTAACCATCCATTCAAGAGTTGATTTTGCTCGTCTATCAGAAAGAGCTAAATTATAAGCATCTGAACCTCTACTATCTGTATGTGATTTGATAGCGATTTTCATTTTTGGATATTCCTTCATTACTTCTACAATTTTTGACAAATCAACTGCTGCATCATAACGAATATTTGATTTATCAAAATCAAAGTATATAATCTCAATATTGAAGAATTTAGCTAAATTATCACCAACAGTGAATTGCTTACGTATTCTTTGTAGGAATAATTCTGTTCTTATATTATCACCTGACTTTATAATATCTACTTTATTTTCAGCTACACTATAATCTTCTTTTTGAGCTCTTACATAAACATAATCATCTCCACATTCTACTTCTTGTTTGTTAAAAGCAAATTCTCCATTATCTTGATTAGTTATTTTTTGTAACTCATTTTGACGTTTGTCAGATAATGTAACTTTAACATCTGTCAATATTTCTTTTGTTTCTGCATCTCTTACGATACCTGTTATTACTTTCTGACAATTGAAAATAAGAGGTGTTATTTCTAAGAAACTATAAATATCATCTTTTCCTTTACCTCCTGGTCTATTAGAAGAAAGAAAACCTTGACGAGTTTTTGTATTTAAAACAAAAGCAAAATCATCATCTGGGCTATTACCAGGACGACCTATATTTTGTAAACGTCCCAAAGAGCCATCAGCATTTATTTTTACTCCAAAAATATCTAAACCACCAAGCCCAGGAAGTCCGTCAGAAGCAAAGAATAGAATATTATCATCTGTTATAAAAGGGAATGTTTCTCTACCTTCTGTATTAATTTTTTCTCCCAAGTTTTCTGGTTTACCATAAGTACCATCTTCTTTTATTTCTACTCTGAAAATATCTGATTTTCCGTGAGTTCCAGGTATATCAGAAGCAAAATATAGATATTTTTCATCTGGACTAAGTGCAGGATGTGCTAAACTATACCCTACAATATTAAAAGGTAATCTTCTAGGTTTTTGCCATTGCCCACTTGCATTTCTAGTAGATTTGTATAATTCAAGTAATACTTTTAAATCTTCATTACCTTTTTTATCTTTTTCTTTCAAAGGATTATTATAATTTCTTGTAAAATATACTGTATTATAATCTTTTGTAAATATAGGAGTAGATTCATTCAATTCAGAGTTCAAATCAGAAGAAAATCGAACTTCTCTTCTAATATCTCCATCAGCTTCTAAATCAGTAGCAAATAAATCATAATACCCATCCCCTGTCCATTTTGAAGCTGATTTGAACAAACTTGGCTTTCTACTTGCTGTAATAATTACTTTATCATTATCATAATAAGCAGAACCATATTCAGAATGTTCTGTATTAACAGAAACAGGTTTTATATTCAAACGTCCTGAGTTATCTCTAATTTGTTTAAGGTAATCAATATTATCATCTATTTTTTGCGCAATTACATTATCAGGAGCAGATAATTTTACAAATTGTTTTAAAACTTCATTTGCTTCATCATATCTCTCAAAAGATTTTAATGTTTGAGCATATCTATAATAATATTCTACTGCTGGTTTAAAATTATCTGGGTCTTCTTTTGCTTTTTGAAAAAGCATATGATACCATTTTAAAGCAGTAAAATAATCAGCATTAAAATAATAGGAATTTCCTAAATTCTCAAGAATATTTTGATCTATATATCCTTTTTCTGCAATTTTTTCATAAATTTTGATAGCATCAATATAAGCAAATTTTTCATATAATTCATCTGCTTTTTTCTTCTGCTTATTTTCTTCCTCTTGTGCAAAAGTTATATTACAAGCTAAGAAAATTGTGAATAAAAGAGAAACTTTCTTTATCATATTTTATTAATTTTTAACACATATTAAAAGAAACGAGGTGAAATAATTCGCCTTGCATCTTTAAGAAATTCATACCTTAAGAATATTTCGTGTGAGCCAGAATTATATTTAGATAACTCTGTTGTTTCATAATCATAAGCATATCCTATGAACCAATTTTGATTAATTTGAAAACCAGCCATTAAGCTCACAGCTGCACTCCATCTGTAAGCTGCCCCTAGTACAAATTTTTCATTAAACATAAAGTTAGCAGATAGGTCAGCTTGTAAAGGAGCTCCTTTTACTATTTTTAATAATGCAGCAGGCTTAAACTTCACATCATCTGTAACATCAAAAACATATCCTCCCAATAAATGATAATGTTGTACAGAATTTACGATAGAAACCGTTTTCTCTTTACTACTGAATGTTCTAGAGCTAAGAATATATGGAACAGAAAAGCCTAAATAGTAATTATCTGAGTACCAATATACACCAGCTCCAATATTTGGTGAAAAAACATTTTCATTGCCAGAAAAAGCTACATCTGCACCATATAATAAATTCAATTTGTTTCTATTGAATTGATAAAAACCAGCCGTTCCTTTTAATCCAAATGCTAATTTTGAATTATCAAAATCTAATGTATATGAAAAATCAACCATTAAAGTATTTGTAGCTTGTGGCCCTATACTTTCATGATAAAGAGATGCTCCTAACCCTACATTTTTATCCTCAAAAGGCGTGTGAAAGCTGAGCGTAGCAGTTTTTGGCGCTCCTTCAATACCTACCCATTGCGCTCTATATAGCCCAAAAAAACTCGGCACACCTCTTGAACCTGTATAAGCAGGATTAATAATCATTGTGTTATACATATACTGAGAGTACTGCGATTCTTGCTGTGCAAATATGGCTTCACAAGAAAAAATCGAAACTAATCCGATTAAGAAATGAATTCCTTTTTTAAACATAATATCTCGAAATAATTTAATATTTGGGGGCAAACGTACAATAAAAAATAAAATCTCACAAGTTTTTTTAAATATTTTTCTTAAATATTTAACTGATGTATTTATATATCACTG
>CALFOY010000130.1 GCA_937919265.1 uncultured Capnocytophaga sp.
ATTTTGTATTATATTACTTGATAGTTTGTTGAAGAAATATTACCATTACCTTAGATACAGAGAACTTCTATTAAATCCTTTTTTATTATTAGTTTGTACTCAATTAGCTTGTCCGTTATTTCCTGGGAAGCGAACAAACTATACCCTTGTTCAAAATCATATCCAAACTCTAAATTACTTCTGTAAAAGGTATTTGATTTTAGTTTTTGTATTACATCTGTATCAATATACGGAGGAATACTACCATAAACTCCCATATACAAACCGCACTCGTTGCATTTATTTTCAAATTCAATAGGACGTTTTGTCTCATTAATCACAACTTGCTGGGAACATTCTATCAAATAAAAACCTCTATTTCTAGGAATAGGATAAAATATAAGCCCTTGCCAATCTGAAATTTCGTACAAATTCTTAAATTCTTGTGATACAACTTTAAAACCGTCATAACTGCTGGATAAATGGTATTTCTTCCTTTTTATCTTATATGTAAGCAAATGTTTCTCTATAAGATTTCTTTTATCTAAAATCATTTTGCAAGTAGGACAAGTAATATATTTATGCCTATCTACTTTACTAACTTCCAACAGATAACTGTCATTATGATATACCTCAAACTTATAATATTTCATTCTGTATAAGCTATTTTTGTAATTGTGGATGCTGATCAAAGAAATCAGCCAAAATATCTAAATATTCTTTTCTTGCAATTTTTTTCCTATAAATATTTCTGAATTTCCCCCCGCTGGCGCGAGCGTGTCGCTCGTGTCTCTATTGCTCCTAATTCACTGCCTAATTAGTAACAGAGCTTGAAACTCTCTACTTTCTTAGCACAAGCTTGAAGCGAGTATGTGACTCGCACCAGCGGGGATAAAGCATTGAAACTTTAACAACACATCTGGAACATTACCCACTTTTTCCTATACTTTTTAAAAACTTAAATTATTCTTAAGTCACAAGATATCTTATTCTATCAAAAGACAAAGAAATATTAGGCTTTAATATGGTATTATTACATTAGTTATCGGTATATAGGAACCTTGATAATGCATTTGTTGTATTCCAATTTCTATATATTATATTTACCATAAGTTGGTTTTATACTTTTCCATATAAAAGATATTGAATAAGACAAAGAACTCATCCAAAGCCTTTTCTTCAGTTTCAAATTTATAATAAAGTATATCAGCCCAGCCTCCACTACCTCCTACTTTATATTTTTCTTGTAGCCATTCATAAAATTCTGTGTATAAGACACTCGCCCTTACATCTTCTTTATCATCACGATAATACCAACCATTAATAAAAGCTTCTAAACAAAATACATTGTGAATTCCAATAAATAATTCCGGAATAGGCTTAATAAGTTTTATAAGTTCTATTATTGTCATAGTAAAAAATATTAAAATTCAGTTTTGGTTTCTGTATCTGTTGTATTAGCATATTATGTTTTTAACAATACATCTTATACATTACCTCTATCTGTCCGACTTACCTGAACGGTATGAAAGTATCTCTTTAGAACAGATTTAATGCATTTCATCTGATATATGCTTAATTCCGTTTTTATCAATTTTACAGCACCATTTCACATGTTTATAGAGCGGATTAGTGCATTTTGTTACGTAACCACTTGCAATAATATCGTCTCTATTATTTTGTTCATCATAATCGGGTTCAAAAATATCTATTTCTAATCCTTCTTTTAATAAAACCTTATTGCCTTTACTATCTATTACCATATCCGATTGAGACAATAATATTTTAAAGTCATCTATTATTTCATTAAAGTTTACTTCTATTTTTGGTCTCATACTTTTTATTTTTTTATGCATCTTTGTTCTTTGGGGATAGGATTTTTTTCTTTCTTAGAAAATAATTCCTCCACCTCTTTCTCTGGTATATCCCCCGCTGGCACGAGCGTGTCTCTCGTGTCTATATTACCCCTAATTCACTGCCTAATTAGTAACAGAGCTTGAAGCTCTCTACTTTCTTAGTACAAACTTGAAGCGAGTATGTGACTCGCGCCAACGGGGATAAAGCATTGAAACTTTAACAACTCATCTGACATATTTCCTGAACCATTTTTCAAATCGACCGACCGTAAACTCCTTTAAAACTAAATCCTTT
>CALFOY010000131.1 GCA_937919265.1 uncultured Capnocytophaga sp.
CTTTGAACAACATCAATACCAATCCATAGTCATAGCAAATGGTATTTTCATCATAAAAGTTTCCCCTTATCTCTACTTTTTTATGAGTTTGAAGTCCTCTATGATAGCTGCGAGGATATTTCTCAGTAGGGTTATCAAGATCTGTAGTATAATAAAGCAACAAATATTTGCCCTTATCTATTTGACAAGAGATTGCATCCGAATCCCAACTATCCTCCAAAGATAAACGAAGCACCGCTTCTGTCTTCTTAGAAAGGGGAATAAGGTGATGTATTAATTCTTCCACAGAATTAACCTTATACAATTGATTATCAATTGTTAGCATCATATATTTTCCAAAATATCTATAAGTGGTTCCAATATTTTCCCCTTAGGAGTAAGTTCATCATTGGCGTCAAATCCTTCTATATCAAGCTTATATACAAGCCAGTCTATAGCATCTTCTATATCTTTTTCTTGCATTTCGACACATACTTCATCCTCTTTAGAAGATAAGAGAGTACAGCAAGAAGAAGTTCCTTTTATGACCTCAATCAATAGGTTATATTGTGCTTGTGTTAGTACTATCTTCATTATCAAATATTTCTGTTTCGCAAAATCCTAAAGATAAGAGTTTTTCCCTAAAAGCTGTAATAACACTAGGTGGTGTCGCTGATTCGTGTTTGATATTTACCTGTAATTTTGCTTTCTCCTCTTCCTCTATATAAGCTTCTTCTTCTTTATAAAAATACATCCAAGAGAAAAAACCATTATAAGAAATCGTTATTTCATCATATTCCTTATCTACTCGCACTATTTCTTCTTTGAGCTTTTCTCTTAAGTCACTAAAAGAAGTCTCTATCACAAAAAAACTCTCTACTGCCATCTTACTTTATCACATACCCAGCTGTGAGCCCTCGCTGGCTTTACCTTTTATCTGACTTACTATAATCCCTCCCGCCATAGCTACATTAAGGCTTTCTGCTTGTTGTAGCTTGCCAAAGCGCGGTATGGTAATAGCCCCATTGGCCAAGGCGGTCACCTCTGGGCTTACTCCATTGGCTTCATTACCCAAAACAATCACACAATCCTCAGGGAAAGTGGCAGTATAAAGGTTTTCCCCCTCCAAGGTAGCCACATATACAGGTAAGTCACAAGTAACCAAGAAACCCGCCAAGGGCAGGTAATGCACCTCCACCCGTGAGAGCGACCCCATAGAGGCCTGTACGACCTTGGGGTTATAGCAATCCACCGTCTGCTCACTACATAGAAGCGTTTCTATCCCAAACCAATCACATAGGCGAATAAGCGTTCCCAAATTACCTGGGTCTTGAATATTATCTAAGGCCAAGATAAGCCCCTCTTGAAGTATCCCCTTTCTCTTGGGTTGGTGAAAGATAGCCACCCCCTCATCTGGATTTTTCAACGTACTGATTTTACTTAATTCTTCCTTACTGATAAGAGTCAATGGAAACTTATTAAGCTGTTCAGAAAATAGACTTGTAGCGAATATCGCTTCTACCTTAAAACCTGCTTGAACAAATTCTAAAATTCCTTTCTTACCTTCTACCACGAAAAGACCTAATTCATTACGATGTTTTTTTTGTTGGAGCTTCTGTATAATTTTCTGTTGATTTTTGCTTAGCATATTGGGATATAAATAATTGCAAGGCAAATATACAATTATTTTTGAAAAAATAGTACCTTTGCAAAAATATTCATCACTATGAAATACTACCTTATCGCTGGTGAAGCCTCTGGCGATTTACACGGAGCAAACTTGATGCGGGCATTACAACAGATAGATCCTGAAGCGGAATTTCGCTTTTGGGGAGGTGATCGTATGGAAGCCGTTGGGGGAAAGCTCATCAAGCATTACCGCGATTTGGCTTTTATGGGATTTTGGGAGGTGATAACTAACCTTAAAACAATTCTTCGAAATATTAATTTTTGCAAACGAGATATCACTCAGTATCAGCCCGATGCGCTTATTTTCATCGATTACCCTGGCTTTAATATGCGTATTGCTAAGTGGGCTAAGCAGCAGGGAATTCCTACCCATTATTACATCTCTCCTCAGATATGGGCTTGGAAAGAAAATCGAATTAAAGCCATCAAAAGGGATGTGGATGCAATGTATGTCATTCTACCTTTCGAAAAGGATTTCTATGAGGGCAAGCATCAATATCCTGTACATTTCGTAGGTCATCCCCTCTTAGATGCTATTGCAACACGCAAGGAAGTGAGCGAGGAAGTATTCAAAAGAGAAAACGGCTTAGATGAGCGTCCTATTATTGCATTGTTACCAGGTAGTCGCAAACAGGAAATAGCCAAAATGTTATCGGTAATGCTCTCAGTGGTGGGGAGTTATCATCAATATCAATTTATTATCGCAGGGGCACCTTCTCAGGAATATGATTTTTACAAACAATTTATCAAAGAAGAGAATGTACATTTTGTTACCGGAAAGACCTATGACCTACTCTCTCACGCACACGCAGCCTTAGTTACCAGTGGTACAGCTACCTTGGAGACTGCGTTGTTTAATGTTCCCGAAGTAGTTTGCTATCGAGGCAATTGGATTTCCTACCAAATAGCCAAGCGGGTAATTAGCCTAAAATATATTTCGTTGGTCAATCTGATAATGGATGCCCCCATAGTTACTGAACTCATTCAGGGTGAGCTCAATACAAAGAATCTAAAAACAGAATTGGATAAACTTCTAAATCCTGAGCACAGAGACAAACTTCTCAAAGATTACAAAACATTACGAGAAAAATTGGGCAATGAAGGCGCCAGCGAACGAACAGCATCACTTATTGTTTCTTCTATGATGAAATAGTTTATAGAAAAATATTTCAATATACATCTTATCAACTCTATAAGTTACTATCACTGTTTTGTGAAAGTAGCTTATTTTTTTATAGAATTACACAGTAATAAAATATAAATAACCTCCTTTATCTTTGTAGTTATTATTTCTACTCGATAAAGGAGGTTCTTTTTGTAATAAATTAATTTAAAAATTCTGATATTTTTTGTATTACAGCATTATCTGCTAATATTCGGCGATGTCCTAACCCCTTAGTAATCATTAACTCTGATGTCGGATATGCTTTATGAATACTGTGAGCACACTTTACGGATACATCAATATCATCTTCATCGTGAATAATCAATGTTGGGAGATTTATTTTCTGGATAGCATTGGAAACAGAATAGTCGTGTATTGATTCTTTAAGAATTTTATTCAAGTAATTATGAATATTATCCCATACAACCTTATTCATATTCATTTTTTGACAAAAATCATCAATAATATCGGTTACCAAATCGCCTCCACTTATACAAACTAATTTTTCAGCCTTGAAGCCCAATCGTACAGCGTTCACTGAAGACATAGCCCCCAAAGAATGTCCTATGATAGCATAAAAGTCTTTATATTTTTTGCCTATTTCCAAAATAGAAAGTACAAATTCTTTCATATAAGTCTTTTTACTTTCTGATTTGCCGTGCGCTGGGGCGTCAAAACTAATGATTTTATAGCCATTTGAGACAAATTTATCCGCCATAGAAAAGAGTTGTGTCCCTCTCCCACTCCAACCGTGTACTAGTAAAATAAGTTTATCTCCACTTCCGTATTCATAAATATTAATTTTTTTCCCGAGAGAAGGTACATCTAAAAGATATTGTGTACTTTGCTCATTCATAGAATATTCTCGTTTAGGCATCGGGAATTTGATAGGAGTAAAAAACAACCAAAGAGCGTATTTTGATGCCCATTTATTAGAAATAGCTTGAAGAAATTGTCCTATTAGTTTATATATTTTAGGAATTTCTATTGTTGATTTTTGTTTATTTTGTTGCATTTTTATTTTTTTTTGAGGGGCAAAAATAAGTAATTTTAATGATTTTAGTTTATTTTTGTGAATATTTATGTTTTTAAATTCTTTAAAATAAAAAATAATAATTTAATTTTGTCTCTATTCACTTTATTTATTTTTTTAATTATTTGATAATAAAGACATTATATTTAATCTATTGTTTTATATTTTTTTATTTTCGATTGTTCATAATTTTTTTTATTTTTGCCAAAGAAATATATTAAAAATGTTAAAACAACAATTACAACTCAAATTAACTCAGAAACTATCTCCACAACAAATTCAATTAATGAAGTTAGTACAACTTTCTACTCTTGAATTGGAGCAGCGTGTTAAGCAAGAATTGGAAGAAAATCCAGCTTTGGAAAGCTCTTCCGAAGAAGATGTATATGATAAAGATGAGTTTGAAGATGAATTTAACAACTCCGAAGAAGACTATGATGATAGAGAAATCATTGAGGCTGACGCTATTAATGTTGATGAATATTTGAGTGATGATGAAATACCAGAATATCGATTACAAGCTAATAATTACAACGAAGATGATGAGTATGAAATGCCTTATAAAGAAGAAATTTCTTTTCATCAATACCTTATAGACCAGCTTAATACCTTCCGCCTTGATGAGCGCCAAAGAGAAATAGCAGAGTTTCTTGTAGGTAGCATTAATGATAATGGGTATATTCGTAGAGAAATGTCTGACATCGCGGATGACCTTGCTTTTACTCAAAACATTTATACAGATGCCAAAGAGGTTGAGAAAATTTTACAGAATGTCATTTTTGAACTTGAACCGGCAGGAATTGGGGCTCGTAATCTCCAAGAATGCCTTATTATTCAGCTTGAACGAAAAAACAGTTCTCGTTCTATTAATATTGCCATTTCTATTCTCAAAGAAAGTTTTGATTTATTTAGTAAAAAACACTTCGAAAAACTTATACAAAAACACCTAATCACACCAGAAGAGCTTCGGGAAGCTATCCGAGAAATAGAAAAACTCAATCCAAAACCAGGAAGCTCATACTCTGAAGGACAAAAATATGTAGAGCAAATTATACCTGATTTTACTATTCGGATAATTGATGGAGAGCTTGAACTTTCCTTAAATGGAAGAAATGCACCAGAATTACATATCTCAAAAGAATATACTTCAATGCTCGAAACGTATAAAGACTCCAAAGACAAGGACAAACAAGGGCAAAAAGAAGCGGTTCTGTTCATTAAACAAAAATTAGATGCTGCTAAATGGTTTATTGATGCTATAAAACAAAGACAAAATACGTTGTATGTAACAATGCACGCTATTATGCAACGACAAAAAGAGTATTTCCTTACTGGAGATGAAATGAAGTTAAAACCACTTATACTGAAAGACATAGCAGAAATGGTTGATATGGACATCTCTACCATTTCAAGGGTTGCCAATAGCAAATATGTTAGCACTCCTTATGGTACAAAACCTGTCAAAGATTTCTTCTCTGAATCTATGAAAAATGATGAAGGAGAGGATATTTCTACAAAAGAAATTAAGCAAATTTTACAATCAGTTATTAATAACGAGGATAAAAATAAACCTTATCCCGATGATGAATTAGCTCAAATTCTCAAAGAAAAAGGGTATCCTATCGCAAGACGAACGATTGCTAAATATCGCGAACAATTGGAAATCCCTGTTGCTCGATTAAGAAAAGAATTACAATAAAAACATAAACGCAGATTTTCAAATTAAATTCTGCGTTTTTTTATAGTTTTAAAATATTTTTTGGAAAATGAAAAATTTACTTCAATATTTAGAAAATTTCATCACAGAGGAAAGAATAAATCGTTTTACAGAAATTCTCTCATTACGTACCAATCATTTCACCGTAGCTGTAGAAGACATATATCAAATGCATAACACAAGTGCTGTAATACGCAGTTGTGAAATTTTTGGAGTACAAAATGCCCATTTAATAGAACAAAAATACGGAAAACGTTTAGACTCTAAAATAGCTATGGGTGCCGAAAAATGGGTCTCTACACACCGATACACGGATACTTTTTCTTGTATAGATAAACTAAAAGTAGATGGTTTTCAAATAGTTGCTACTATCCCATCTCCAAATGCTATCAAATTAGATGAATTTGATATTTCTAAAAAAAGTGCATTCTTTTTCGGAACTGAACGTAAAGGTCTTTCTCTTGATGTACTTAACAAAGCTGACAAATTTCTTACAATACCTATGGTAGGCTTTACGGAAAGCCTCAATATCTCAGTAAGTGTAGCTATTATTTTACAAACTTTAACTACCAAACTACGACAATCTGATATAAAATGGCAACTTTCTGAACAAGAATTATTAGAAACCAGAATAGAATGGACTAAAAACTCTATTCGTAGCCTATCTGATGTATTAAAACGATATGAAGAAATAAAAATGAAAAATGGAAACTAATATTCATTATCTTTTCTTCTTCATTATATTGAAAAAATTGTATTTTTGCCAAAAAATAAAGTATGTGGACTGAGATTTTTCATAATATTGAACAATGGATAGAAACTAAACTCGCTTCTTGGGGTGTAAATATAGAAACTTCAGGGAATATTTCTTTTATTATCCTTCTTTTTGCCATTACAATAATGGTTATTGTTCTACAAATTGTTATCAGGTGGGCTATTCGAGGGATTGTTGAACGAATAAAAGACAATTCTAAATATTCTGTATTCAAATATTTAAGAGAAAGACGTTTTCCTCATCAATTAGCACAAATTTTCCCTATTCTTTTCCTTTTAGAAGTCGTTCCTATTGTTTTTTCTCACTTCCCTAGGGCTGGGGGTTTTATTACTAAAATGATTCAAGCTTATTCAGTCTTTGCTGTCATTTGGATTATCCTTGCTTTTGCCCGTTCTGTGATGGATTCTCTGAAAGAAAAACCTGCTTTTAGAGAAAAACCAATGGAAAGCTGGGCTCAAGTCATCTATATTACATTAGTTTGTATTGGTTTTTTCTTCATTTATAATATTTTTACAGACAAATCACTTGGAGAGTTATTCACCTATTTGGGGGCGGCCTCTGCTATTTTATTATTAATTTTCAAAGATACTATTTTAGGTTTTGTAGCCAGTATTACCGTTACAACCAATGATATGGTAAGAATAGGAGACTGGATAACAATGCCAGAAAGCAATGCAGATGGCGATGTTATCGAGATAAACCTCAATACCGTAAAAGTACAAAACTTCGATAAGACTATAACTACCATACCTACGTATAAACTTATTTCTGCTTCATTTCAAAATTGGAGAGGAATGCAGAATGCAGGAGGAAGACGCATAAAACGTTCCATATATATCATACAATCTACTGTTCGTTTTGTAGAAGAACCAGACCTTATCCGCCTAGCTAAAATACAAGAAATTGAAGGATATATTACCGAACGAAGAAAAGAAATAGAAGAATACAATTCTGAAAAAAGAGCAGACAAAAGAGTACTTATTAACGGGAGAAATATGACCAATTTGGGACTTTTCAGGAAATATGCAGACTATTATTTAAAAAATCATCCACGAATAAACAAAAAACTTACAATGATGGTTAGACAATTGGCTGCTACTTCAAAAGGAATTCCGTTAGAAATCTATGCTTTTACAGATACAACCAATTGGGTAGAGTATGAAACTATACAATCAGATATTTTTGATCATCTTATAGCTGCTGTACCTTTTTTTGATTTGGAAATATTCGAAGATCTCCACAATACTCCCAATAAAAAGCATTCTTTTGATATATAAATGCCCTTTTTCAGTAAAAATATAAAAAAATTTTAAAAAAACAGAATAATAATGAACTATTTATCCGTAGAAAACATATCTAAATCATTTGGAGAACGCGTTTTATTTGAAAATATTTCATTTGGAATAAACAAAGACCAAAAAATAGCTTTCATTGCCAAAAATGGAACAGGAAAAAGCACTCTTTTGAATATTATTACGGGCAAAGACTTTCCTGATAGCGGTCAAGTAGTTTCACGTAATGGACTTAAAATAGCCTTTCTTGCACAAGAGCCAGATTTGCCTTCAGATTTAACAATAGAAGAACTCATTTTGCTTCAAGATAATCCTATTCTTAGAATTATCCAAGCCTATGAACACGCATTGGAGCATCCAGAAGATGAAACAGCGTACCAAAACGCCTTTGAACAAATGGAACGTCACCAAGCGTGGGATTTTGAAACCCAATACAAGCAAATATTATCCAAATTAAAGCTTGATAAGAGTTTATCTACAAAAATATCTGACTTATCAGGAGGGCAAAAAAAGAGATTGGCGCTTGCCAATGTTCTAATAACAAAGCCAGACTTATTAATTCTTGATGAGCCTACCAATCACCTTGATTTAGAAATGATTGAATGGCTTGAAGTATTTTTTTCAAAAGAAAATATAACTCTCTTTATGGTCACACACGATCGTTATTTTCTAGAACGTGTTTGTAATGAAATTATAGAATTAGACCAAAAAAAATTATATAGTTATAAAGGAAATTATTCTTACTTTTTAGAGAAAAAAGAACAAAGACTCGCTCAAGAGCAGGCTTCTGTTGATAAAGCTAAGAATTTATACACCAAAGAGCTTGATTGGATGCGCAGACAACCCAAAGCTAGAACTACAAAGTCTAAATCTCGTATTGATGATTTTTATATCATCAAAGAACAAGCTCATAAGCGCCGTCAAGAACATATTATACAGTTGGAAATCAATATGGAGCGATTAGGCAGTAAAATAGTAGAACTACACAATATAAGTAAGCGATTTGAAGACAAAATTATCCTTGATAAATTCAATTACGTATTCAAAAGAGGTGAAAGAGTAGGAATTATTGGTAAAAATGGAACAGGAAAGAGTACTTTTTTGAATATTTTGACAGGAACAACCCCTCCCGATACAGGAAAAGTAGTCATTGGTGAAACTATTAAGTTCGGCTACTATACACAACAAGGAATTTCTGTGCAAACAGGACAAAAAGTAATTGATATTATAAAAAAATATGGAGAATATATCCCTTTGAATAAAGGTAGAATTCTTTCTGCTGAACAATTATTAGAAAGATTCTTATTCGATAGAAAAAAACAATATGATTTTGTAGAAAAACTCAGTGGAGGCGAACTAAAACGTCTATATCTTTGTACAATACTCATCCAAAATCCTAATTTTTTGATTCTTGATGAGCCTACGAACGATTTAGACATCGTTACCCTAAATGTTTTAGAGGCTTTTTTGATGGATTACCCAGGTTGCTTGCTCATAGTATCTCACGATAGGTATTTTATGGACAAAATAGTAGATCATTTATTTGTTTTTCGGGGAAATGGAGAGGTAGAAGACTTCCCTGGTAATTATTCTGATTTTTTTGTCTACGAACAAAGTACTCCAAAAGATTCTACAAAAGAAAACAATATTCAAGAGAAAGAAACTCCTAAGAATACTTGGAGACAAACCGCAAAAGGGCTTTCTTATAATGAACAAAAAGAATATGCTAAACTTGAAAAAGAAATAGCTAAACTTGAAGATAAAAAACGAGAAATTGAATCCTTATTTTCTGAAGGAATGCTTTCTAATGATGAGATTCAGCAAAAATCTATTGAATTAAATGACATTTTAACAGATTTAGACCAAAAAACAGAACGTTGGTTTGAGTTATCTATGAAAATAGAGGAATAATTTGCATAATAATATATTTTTTATGATAAAATCTATTTTATTAATAGGTGCCGGAAGCTGTTTAGGGGGAATTCTACGTTTTTTCATATCTTTTTCTCTCAAAAATATAAAGTTTATAGGTATTCCTATTGGTATTTTTATTGTAAACATCATTGGTTGTTTTCTTATAGGTGCTTTTTTCTCATATTTCAGAGAAAAAATAACAGATAATGATATTTCTATTTTCTTAATGACAGGAGTTTTAGGAGGATTTACTACATTTTCTTCCTTTTCTTTAGAAGTTTTACAACTTTTCCAAGGAAATGAACCTTTAAAAGCTGTTTTTTATATGTTTGGAACGGCTATAATTGGTATTTTGGCTTGTTTTTTAGGATATAAATCATATTATTTATTTTAATTTTACATATTTAATACTAAAAGACCTGATATGAGGCAAAAAACAAATCTTAAAGTTTTACTAATATGAAAATAGAAGCAATTAACAAAGGGAGTGAAGCAAAAGCTCTTGCTTTTCAGGAGTTTTTAGGCTTTACCTTGCCCGATGATTATTTTAATTTTTTAGCCCAAAATGACGGCGCTATCATTGATGAAGCCTATTTCTATGTAAAGGATATAGAGGAATATATCTTACTTGAGCTTTTTTCTGATATAGAGGAATGTATGGAAGATTACCAAGAATTCAAAGATGATATTCCTGATAAGAGCCTTATCATAGGGAGTGATTTTGGTGGAGGGATGCTCCTTTTAGTAACCACAGAGGTAGGTGATTTCTCTAAAGGGATTTATTTCTATGACCATTCTCACTTTTTTGAGGCATCCAATAGTGATTGTAATACCTACTTTGTATGCGATACATTTACCGAGTTTATAACCATTTTAGAGTATACCACTTTACCATAATAAGTTATATATGAACTTTTTAAAATAAGATTGTTTTTTTATAGATACTAAAATCATAATAAAAATCTTTTAGTAAAAAATATCTTTTGCCTTTCGGAAAGTGTTGGTATGTGCTTTTATAATTGTAACCAAATCAGGAGAATAGCCTCCCCCCATTGAACACTGAATTGGTATTTGGTATTTTTGGCAAAATTCAAAAACAATAGCATCACGCTCAGCACAGCCTTCCACAGAAAGCGCCAATTTTCCTAATTTATCGGAAGCTAACACATCAACTCCTGATTGATAGAAAATAAAATCTGGTTTTTCTTTTTCTATCAATTTGTATAGAGTTTCTTTTAGCACAGAAAGGTACTGATTATCTGTTGTTTTATCATCAAAAGAAATATCCAAATCTGATTTTTCTTTCTCAAAAGGGTAATTATTTTTTCCGTGCATTGAAAAAGTGAAAACCTTTGGATTATTTCTGAATATTTCAGCTGTTCCATTACCTTGATGAACGTCCAAATCTACAATTAAAATCTTTTTTGCCCATTTATTTTTAAGCAAAAAAGTGGAGGCTATCGCTTGGTCATTCAACATACAAAAAGCCTCACCCCTATCAGAATAAGCGTGATGCGTTCCACCTGCTATATTAAAAGCTATTTTATTTTCAAAAGCCAACAAAGCTCCAGAAATAGTTCCTTGAACAAGAGTTAATTCTCTATCTATCAATTCTTTATCCTGAATAAATCCTATCTTTCGAGCTTGACTCTCTGTAAGAGATAAATTCACGAAAGCTTCGACATATTCTTGCCGATGAGCTAAAAAAGTATCAGAAATTTCAACCATATCAGGGGTAAAAAAATCTGTCTTCTCTGCTATATTTTCCAATAATAATTGTTCATACAACAATTCATATTTTATCATTGGAAACCTATGATTTTCAGGTACTTTATGAGTATAATTCGTATGATAAGCTATCTTAAACATTTATTCTTATTATCTTAAAAGTGATTAGGTATAAAACCCATAATATCAGCTAAATAAGTAAGTAAAAGAGATAAACAAAAAGAAATAATCGGAGCTATCATCCACATCATAAAAAAACGCTTGACTTGTGTCTTTTTAAAAATATTCTTCGGTCCCATTTTGGCTACTCCTATTCCTAAAATAGCTGCTACATTTACCTGAACCAATGAAGAAGGAATCCCTTTAGTTAATGATGCCAATAAAAGCAAACTACCTGATATAAAGGCAATAATAACCGCTTCAAATTTCCCAAAAAGAATAATTTCTTTTCCTGTATTTTTTACTATTTTATACCCAAAAAGAGAACTTCCTATACCAAAACAAGGCGCTACAATCAATGAAGATAAAATAAGAATTACCATAAAATCATTTTCATTCTGTAAGCCTAACTCATTGATAGTCATTGAGGCAATAGGTCCTGCTGCATTTGCCACATTGTTAGAACCAATAGCAAAAGAAACATAAATAGACATTAATATCAAAATAGAATTCCAAATTGGCTTAAGATTCTCATTTTGAGCACGTAACATCGTGAGTCCTCGCCTTCGCATTGGTTTATAAATATACCTTCCACAAAGATAACTCAATACATAAGATATTATTGGTAAAATAAACCAAGCTGGAATTATTTCCAAAAACAACTTATCTGTATCTAATTTATTGAAATACAGAGCGCTTGCAGCTATTGACAATACCGCTGCCTGGCTTGTTGATTGTGGAATACCTGAAATATTAGCTATCAAAAGAGTGATAGCTACCGAAAATAAAGAAATGGATACTATCGTAAAAGTCATATAATTTGCCGATAAAATACCACTTCCCATTGTTGTTGCTGTATTTTTTCCTGCTATAAAAGCTCCTAAAAAAACTGCTATACCAAAAATCCCTGGAATTAAACTCTTACGAATAACATTTGCTCCATAACTTGCTGAAAAGGCAGGTGCTGTTCCACTCCCCCCCATAGTTATGGCAAGTACCATTGCTATAATATAAGGAAGAAGTAATTGGTTGTAAATTGGAGACATAACTTTATATATGGTTTATTTTTAATAATTAATTATCCTAAATATGATTTTTTGTTTGTAATAAAAACAATTATTTTATTCTTTATTTATATTACAAAACTATAAATTAAAACTGCAAAAGTATGAAAAAAAGATAGTTTTGACAAATTTTTAATCCAATAAATTAAATTTTATCTTTTTAACTATTTTACAAATATTTTTCTTATAAAGTATGATTAATCAAATTTTATGTATAAATTATACTTTATTTGTAGTAAAAATGATTTTTTTGATATAAAAATATGAATTGATTATATATTAATAAATATCTGAGATGATGATACATACCTTATTATATGAATTATATTTTATTCGAGTAGTAATATATTATTTGTGTTATAAGATTAAATACTATTTCCATACTCGGAAAGTATTTTTACAATAGGAAATATATAAGAAGCGATGAGAAATTTATATTTTCTCATAGGAAAAGTATATTTTACAATCACTTCTTATAGATATACCTATACACAAACAGAAATAAAGAGTAACATATTATAACTATACTATAAGACAAAATACAATCCATATATTCCAATTCTATTTTTACTACAAGAAAAATGAAGTTTCTCTATCTGTTTTTAGTATTTTTATATTAGTAAATATTCTATCTTTTCTCATTTCTTATACTTTTTAATTCATTTAATGCCCTTCTCATTGCTAAAAAATCTGCATTTAAAATATTTAATTTAT
>CALFOY010000132.1 GCA_937919265.1 uncultured Capnocytophaga sp.
GCTCGGAGATGTGTATAAGAGACAGGTATTGGGCATTGTAACAAAGGATGATATAGAAAGGGAATTAATTTCTCAACTTAACAAAGATAAATCACAAATACAACTTCAATTCAAAGTTAGTAATGGAAAAAATGTTATTAAAAAATACAATGTTTCTAATTGTACATTCTCATCTAAAGGAGCTGCTTGAAATACTAAACTTATCTCATCTCTAATTTTTTTAAATACAATTTCACGAGCATATTTAGAAAATCTATCTATACCTTCTTTTTTCTTACCTTGTTTTATATATTTATTATCTAAATAAATAATACACAAATTTAGTATTTGCATTACTTTTAATGTAGTGTTTATCTTTTTACTATTAGCATAAAGGAAAAACACTGAATCTATTACTTCAAATAAGAATCTTGATAGTATTTTCTCTAATCTATCTTTTTTTTCTCTAATTTCTTTATTTCTTGTGGTATTAGAGTTTAAAGACAAAGAAAGAATTTTATAAATAACATCATATCGTTTTAAAATTCTTTCTAATTTTATTGATATTCTAGCTATTGTATAGTTTAGAATATCTTTCATTTCAACATTATTATTAGATACAATAGTTTTAAATTTTTTATTAAAGTCAGTAGCTTTCATACTAAAATAGACAGATGTTTCTATAACTTCTTGTAATCTTTGTTCATTTATTTCTATAGAAGTTTCATCTGTGCTTAATATATCTATGTCTTCTTCCTCTTCTTGATTTATAGATGAGTTATTATCTTTAAAATGAAGTTTTAGACTCTCTTCCAAAAGTTTATCTATCTCTATTTTTGCCTTTGTTATATCTGTAACAAATGGTCTTTCAAAAACACTCGTTTTCTCTTGACTTATAGTAAGTTTAAATTCTTTCATTTTTGCCTGAAATAGTTGCTCAGCAACTATCCTAACATCTTCATCATTATAGAAAAAGAAAATATCATCTACATAACGATAACATTCATAATTTACTTTATGTCTATATCCCTTTAATAAAAGTTGATATTCTACATATTGATCAATATGTTGTAATATTACCTCTGCAAAAATACGAGAAAACTCAGGACCTATCACTATTCCATTTGTCTCATTATAATTCATCTCCTGCATCATCTTATCCCATAATTCTCCCACAGAACCATCATTACCTTGAAAATTATCTTTATATGAAGTTACACCTCCATTAATTGCCCAACTAATTGAATGGGTATATATGCTGTCGAAACAACTTTGAATGTCCATTCTTAATAGTTTAGAGAATTTTTTCTCCGCTCGTTGGTATCTATAATCCTCATAAAATTTATAAATATTAGTATATCGTTGGTAACTAAAGAACGTTTTCAAATTTTCATACTCACTAAAGAACATTTCTATTCTATCTGTTTTCTTTCCTAACAAAGTATAATGAAGACGATCTTTATAAAAAATATAAGATGCAACTTTATAAGGGTAACGCATTGAAAAATTACTCTTAGAGCATAGATATAAAATAGTATCCTTATATTTGTTATAAAACTCTACTACTTTTATCTGATTTGCAGGATGAATAAGAGATAAAAAACGATGTTTTGTAGGTTTATGTTGAATTGGGTATATAAAAGGAATTGATTTTAAATTATCTGTTACTTCTACTTTATCTATATTTTTTAATTCTTTAAAATTTTTCTGGAAAATCACAGCTAAGAGAGCAAGAGCTCCTTCATCAATATCTTTATCCCATTTTAAAGTATTCTTGATCTTTACCTTTTCACTATATATATCAATTTCTACTCCATTTTTAACAAGAAATCTATAGAAATACCGATTACTAAATATAATTGGCAATTCATAAGGTAATACATCAGAAAATAATACACGCTCTTTTTTATATCGCAATTTTATCTTCTTCTTTTTCATAGTTTTTTCTCAGTATCTTTTGTAGTTGAAAAAGTCTTTGGAGAGAAAATTTATACATCTTTTTTTCTTCCCACCTTGTTCTAAAATCAATATTTTTAATTCTTTTTTGTATTTTTTCAATAAGTTTATCCCTACCTGCTAATTTTATAGGTAGATTAATAACGTTAGTTTTTTTATTTAGATACTCTGTCAATTCATTCAAAACCTCCATATTATCTAATAAATCATTATTATAGAACAATCCAACTTTTACACCTGATTTTCCATTAAGAAGTTTTACATTAGAAGTTATCAAGTTTATACAATCAAACAAATCTTTATAGGCTTGAGATATATTGGTTTTAACCATCTTTTCAAAGTGTTGAAAAATATTATCAATCCTTTCTTCATATTTATTTTGCTTTTCGTTGGAAAAACTATAACTTGTAACTAGCTGTCTTTTATCTCTTTTTATGCATAGTTCATAACCTAAATAGTCAAATTTTTCTTCAGGAACACTATCTTTAGTAAAATCTAATATTTTACATTTTTTTTCTCCTCGTATTTTCAGTATTAATCCTTTTTCCTGAAATAATTGTTCTATTTTCACATAATAGTCATCAAGAGTAGTAATCCCCATAGGTAGAAAGTTGATTATTATGAAGATATCATCTACATATCTTGCATAAAACAGAACCTCCTGTCTATTTGAAATCTCCTTATCTATATCTCTTAAGTAAATTTCACTCAGATAAGAGCTTATTCCTATTCCTCTAGGAACTCCATAGTCCTCTTTAGTTATACTTTTATCTTTTAAAAATTCATATTCTTTAAAAATTCCCTTAATAAGACTTTTTGATTTATTACTAAGAAGAGTATTATTATTTAGCAGTGGCATCAATTTATTATGAGGAATTGACTCATAAAAATTTGTAATATCTGTACGGATAACATAAACAGGGATTTTAGAGTTCAAAAAAGTCTTAATATTAGATAAAATACTATGTCTATTAGCTTGTTTTACTTTAAATAAATGTCTGATATTATATTGTAACTGCTTAATTACAAAAAAAGTGGCAAATGTATTCCTATCAATAGTAAAATATTCTTTACCATCCAATGAAAAACTCTTTAATGTAATTTTAAAATCAGGAGAGTTGACTTCTTTTTCTAAATCATATAAATAATTTTGAAAGATACTTTCTTTTTCTTGTTCTAAATATTTTAGATTTTCTTTTTCTTCTATTGTATTTTCTGTTGTAGAATTTTTTATTTTTTGTTTTGTTTCTTTAATCGTACTAATAATATCAATATAATCTTTTGGTAGTTTTTGTATATCAATAGTACCTCTCCTATTTTCAAGGTTATATATAGTTTCAAAATTATGTGCTGAAAAAGACTGGTCTAACATAATAGTTTAAATAATTAGGTAGATTAATACAATATTAATATTTTTTGCACTTTTCTCTGTGAAAATCCAACAGTGGAAGCTGCTACTCCGTACGTATCCCTCTTGTAACTCAAAGAACATCTGTGTTTTCAGTGTAATCAGTGTGAGATTTTAGACAAGCAACTTGCTGCCCTCTCCTTATAAAATATAAAACATCAGCCCTATCTGCAAGATATTCGATTTCAGGCTTGTA
>CALFOY010000133.1 GCA_937919265.1 uncultured Capnocytophaga sp.
GATTTATATCATATTACATTATAATTTTTTGTTAAATAAATTTTATGTTTATAATTTATTATCTTTGAGTTGGCAATTCAAATAATTTATGTACATTTGCACAAATTTTTAACTTCTTAAAAGTAAAAACAGTGAAATTATCAAAAGAAGCAAAGACTGCTATTATTATCCTTTTAGGTGTTGGTTGTTTTATTTTTGGTTTTAACTTCTTAAAATCTACACCTATATTCAATACTGATAATGAATTTTATGCAAAATTCAAACACTCTGCCGGCTTACAGGTTGGCTCTAATGTTACTGTAAATGGCGTAACAATAGGAAGCGTTCAAAAAATAAAAATTGACCCTGAAACAGCAGAAATTATCGTTACTTTTTCTTGTAAAGATGAATTTACATTCTCTAAAAATAGTAAAGCAGAAATTTATAGTAGCCTTTTAGGGACTGCTGGCTTACAAATTATCCCCGCTTTAGATAACGCACCTGTTGCTGAATCTGGTGATTATCTTGTTGGAAATATTCAATCTAGTTTATTAGATACCTTGGGTACAAGTTTAGAACCTACTACCCAAAACCTAAACGAAACTCTAAGTTCGGCAAATGGTTTAATGACTAACATATCTAACACACTTGACCAACAAGCTCAAAAAGACATCAAAGAAAGCTTAAAAAATCTCAATACAACTCTACAAAATATGAACCAAGCTTCTGCTAGTTTAAATCAATTACTTGCACACAACAAAGGTTCTATTGAAAAATCTTTATCAAATGTACAACATCTTACTGAAAACTTCTCTAAACTAAGTGAAGATATCAGCAAGATAGAAATAACTAAACTAACTAATAACCTTGAAGTTACACTCAATAAAGTTAATACTTTATTAAATAGTATAGAAAATGGAGATGGTACTATTAGTAAATTGATAAATGACAAAAAGTTATATAATAATTTGCAAACAGCGTCTTCTGAGTTAGGCTTATTGATGGAGGATATTCGTAAAAATCCAAAAAGATATTTACATATATCTGTATTTGGAGCTAGTAACAAAAAATATGAAACTCCTAGTTCTGTTGAGCCTTCCATTTCTGAACGTGCTGAATTATTACAACAAAACACCAAATAAACTTATAAAAATTAGTTTTATTACTATTTAAATTTACATATCATTATTTTTTAAGGAGAAATTTCTATATATAAAAGAAATTTCTCCTTAATAGTAAATATACGATAACAACTATTTATATTCATTCTTTCTATAAAGATAATTCATTTATTTACAATGTTTCACATATTACCTAATATTTTATTTATTTTTATCTGTTGTGTAGGCATCGGTTTTTTTATTAAAAATATTCGAAAACTAATTCGAAATATCCGTTTAGCACAACCTATTGATGCTAATGATAACAAAAAAGAACGATGGAAACGAATGATATATTTATCATTAGGACAATCAAAATTAACTATAAGACCTATTGCCGGAATACTACATATTTTGGTTTATCTTGGTTTTATTATCATTAATATCGAAATTATTGAAATTATCATCGATGGTATTTTAGGAACACATAGAATTTTCAAAATTCTTGGAAGTTTTTATAATTTTCTTATAGGGAGTTTTGAAATTTTAGCTATTTTAGTTATTTTCAGTGTTATTACCTTCTGGATTAGAAGAAATTTAATTAAATTACAACGTTTCCAAAAGAAAGAATTGAACGGCAAACCCAAATATGATGCTAACATTATTCTTTATGCTGAATTTGTAATGATGAGCTTATTTTTGATTATGAATGCTAGTGATTTTAAATTGCAATCACTTGGTATTCCTCCATATCATTCTGCAGGAAGTTTCCCTATTAGTCAATTTATTTCCCCTCTCCTACCTTCAAATACATTTACTCTTATTTGTATTGAAAGAATTGCTTGGTGGCTTCATATCATAGGTATTTTTATATTTATGAATTATTTATTTTATTCAAAACACTTGCATATATTACTTTCTTTCCCTTATACCTATTACTCCAGCGTGAAACCAAAAGGAGAATTAAATAATTTAGAAAGCGTAACAAAGGAAGTAAAAGCAATGCTTGACCCAAATAATGACCCATTTGCTGTTATAGATGAAGAAAGTGAAACCCCAACATTTGGAACCTCTGATATATTCAATTTAAACAGAACTCAATTACTTAGCGCCTATGCTTGTACCGAGTGTGGAAGATGTACAGATGAATGCCCTGCTAACCTAACAGGAAAACTTTTATCTCCACGTAAAATAATGATGGATACTCGTGACAGAGCCGAAGAAATAGGACGTAATATAGATAAGAATGGTAAATTTATTGATGATAATAAAAAACTAATAGATAACTATATATCACGCGAAGAAATTTGGGCTTGCACAACCTGTAATGCTTGCGTAGAAGCCTGCCCTTTAGAAATAAACCCACTATCTATTATCATCGATTTGAGAAGACACTTAGTAATGGAAAAATCTTCTGCACCTTCATCACTTACTAAAATGATGACAAATATAGAGAATACAAATTCCCCTTGGGCATACAACCCACAAGAGCGAGCTAATGTTTTTAAAGAAAATTGAAACAACAGAACCATCAAATTATTTGAAATCACATATTTTTAAAAGAAACATACTTCAAGCATATTAAAATATATTATTTTAAACACAAAACATACTTAACGTATTTATCTATAAAATATTTTTATTTAATTACACCTATAAACAATTAAAATTTTCTAACTTTTAAATAAAAATAAGTGTAAACAATATAAAATATTCAAACTATAAGAAGTTTATACATATAAACAATTAACTATAAAAATATTTTTGATTAATCAAACCCATAAATAATTAAAAATAATTAATTTCACATTATTTATAGATATAAACAAATAAAAATAATAAAATATAAATAGGAAAACCTATAAAATAATTAAAAATGAAATGGGATAAATTACTTTCACTAAAAAAACAAGGTGATACAAATATTAGACAAAGAATTAACGAACATCCTGAACGTTTAGTTTTTGATGTTGATTATGATAGAATTGTATTTTCAGATAGTTTTAGAAGTTTACAAGATAAAACACAAGTAATACCCTTATCAAAAAAAGGCTTTGTTCATACAAGACTTACACACAGTTTAGAAGTTTCTTCGGTAGGTCGTTCATTGGGTAGAAGTATTGGCGCTGCAATATTGGATAAATATCCCTATTTGAAAGATTTAGGTTTTCAATTAAATGATTTTGGTACTATAGTGGCTTCAGCTGCATTAGCTCACGATATAGGAAATCCACCCTTTGGACATAGTGGCGAAAAAGCAATAGGAGAATTTTTTAAGTATAAACAAGGTAAAATACTAAAAGATTTAATTACTGAAAAGGAATATGAAGACCTTTGCTCTTTTGAAGGAAATGCTAATGGCTTCCGTATCCTTACCGAAACTCGAGCAGGAGCAGAAGGAGGGTTACGACTAACCTATGCAACATTAGGAACATTTATCAAATACCCAAAAGAATCCTTACCTAAAAAACCTTCAAAAGCTATATATGATAAGAAATATAATATTTTCCAATCTGAAAAAGAATTCTTCGCTGATGTAGCTAACGAATTAGGATTGATAAAACACGGAGATGATGATAATTTAAGATTTTGTAGGCATCCATTAGCTTACTTAGTAGAAGCAGCTGATGATATTTGCTATACAATTATTGACTTTGAAGATGGAATAAATCTTGGTTGGATACCAGAAGAAAAAGCCCTTGAATTCCTTACCAAATTATTAATTGATAGTAAAATAAGCCAAGAGAATATTACACAAAAATATACAAATTTTCCTCACAAGCAAGAACGAATTGCCTATCTTAGAGCTTTATCTATCGGAACACTTATAGAAGATACCAAAAGAATATTTTTAGAAAATGAAGAGGCTATACTAAATGGAGAATTTAAAACTTCTATCCTTGCAAAGAGTAAATATAAAGCACAAATTGAAGATATAATTGAAATAAGTATTGATAATATCTATCAATCTCCACAAGTAATTGAAAAAGAGATTTCTGGATATGCCATTTTACAAGGTTTATTAGGTGTATATTTCAACGCTATAATGAATACTATTGAGGGAAAAGCTACTTCTTATGATGAACTTATACTAAAAAGTATTCCTAAAAAATACCTTATTTTAGAAAATAATATTTACGAAACTATAATGGGAATAGTGTGCTATATAGCCAGCCTTACCGACACAAAAGCAAAAGAAATACATTCCAAACTCATAGGAATTGTACAGTAAATACTTATAAGATAAAAGATTTATAGTATATAAAATTTTAAATAGTTTATTACTATAAACTATTTACAAAAAAACAAAAACGATTAACTTTAATAAGTATTGTTAATCGTTTTTCAATTTAAAAATATAATACAAAAGAAAAAATTTCAAACATAAATAAAGTAAATACCTTATATCTTCTTTTATTTTACTCTATTATTTATGTATAAACAATAATTAGAAAATATTAATAAATTACTTTTTTACTATTCTATTTTGATTTTGATTTATAAAAGACTCCCAATTAGAATAGCTCTTTTGTGTTTTATCCTTTCCTCCATTAAAAAAATGACAAACAGCAACTGCTAATCCATCTGTTGAGTCTAATTTTTTAGGAATATCCTTGAATTTGAGTAATTGTTGTAACATTTTAGCAACTTGTTCCTTCGATGCATTTCCATTCCCTGTTATTGCCATTTTTACCTTTTTGGGCTCATATTCTGTTATCGGAATTTCTCTTGCTAAACCAGCAGCCATTGCTACTCCTTGCGCTCTACCTAGCTTTAACATTGATTGCACGTTTTTCCCAAAAAAAGGAGCTTCAATAGCAATTTCATCTGGGTGAAATGTATCAATGAGTTCTGTTGTTCTTTCAAATATTATTTTAAGTTTTATATAATGATTATCATATTTATTTAAGAGTAATTCATTCATCTGTATAAAATACATTTGATTACGCTCTATTTTGATAATTCCAAATCCCATTACAGTAGTTCCTGGGTCTATTCCTAAAATTATTTTTTCAGACATTAAAACTTCTTTAGAATATATTTTACATTAAAAAACCTCCAATTAGGAGGTTTTTCATATTAATTATAATAAACTGTTCAATAATATTTCTGTTTCTGGCTGTGATGGTCTTGGCGCATCATAATTGATTATTTTCCCTTCTTTATCTATCAAAATAAAACGAGGAATGCTTTTTATTCCATAATTTTTAATAAATTCTGATTTCCAATCATTATCAGCCATTAGTTGAACTCCTGTTAACTGATCTTCTTTAACAAAATCTCTCCATTTTTGAGCGTTTTCTAAATCATCAATAGAAATACTTACAAACTCAATATTTTTGCCATGGAATTTTTGTTCTAATTTTTTCAAATGAGGAATTTCCATTCTACAAGGTCCGCACCAAGTTGCCCATACATCAATATACACATATTTACCTTTAAAATCAGATAGAGAAGTTTTACCTCCTTTGATGTTTTCATAATCTGTAAAAGTAGGGGAAACAGCACCTGGAACCAATTTTAAGCTAATATCATACATTTCTTTAGCCATTTTTTTGATTTCCTCATCATCTGTGTATTGGTTGATAAAATCAAATATCATTTGATTTCCTTCATATCCAGGAACAATTAATCCAAAAAGATCTTTTCCTATATCTGTACGAATATTAGAAGACTTATATTTTTTCAATTCATTTATAAGTTTTTCTATATGCTCTTTAGTAGGGTTTTGAGGATCTGGTAATATTCTTAATATTTTTGTTTGTACCAAATCACGATAAGTATCTATTTGTTCATAATCTTTAGCATTATCAAAATCTACCCCCGCTATTTCTTCAAAGAAATCATCTGGCAAAGTTTCTTCTCTACCCATCAAATAACTATGAAATTCTGGATAAGATCTCAAATAGGTCATATACTTATAATCTGCCCATTTTTCTTGATTTTTAACAAACTCTTCTTCAAAACCATAAGTGCTCAATTTTTCTTTTAATTCTTTAAAAATTCCTTTTAAATTTTCTTTGAACTCTTGTGGTTTTTGTCCGTACAAATTAGTATCAGAACCATCTAATTTACCATTTAAAAAAGCATTACGCTCTATTAAATATTGTGTTTTCTGAGCATCAGTCCCTGAAAGCTGCGCTTGGCTCAAATCACCATCAAAATTAATTTCTATATTTGTTCCTTTTTGTAAAAACAAAGGAATACTAGAACGCTCAGAGTATAAATAATAAAAATTACCTTCACCAATGTTACGAAGCGTATCACGGAATGTTCCATCTTGATTTACTGTAATTCTCTTAAATAATTCATTGTTAAGAACTACAGCCAAACCTCCTTCTGCGCCTTGTTTTGCTTTCCCTGAAATAATAGCATAATCGACACTTGGAGAAGATGCTGTATTCTTATCTTTACACGCTGTAAATAGTGTAAAAAGGGCTACACTTCCTAAAAAAACTTTTTTCATCTGTTATTTTTTTTCTCGTAATGAAGTGCCAAAATTAGGTTTTTTTTTTCAATCTACCAAATATTTTTACAAAAAAAACATTTTACAATTGATTTACAATATATTAAGTTTTATTTTTTATTTAAAAAAAAGTAGTACTTTTGCACATACATTTATTTTTATGAGCAGAGATGAAAAATTAAAATTACATTGGGATTTTTTAGTAAAAAAAATCTCTGAAGATTTTGCAGATGGACAAACCATTGACATTGATGGCATTATTTATCTAATTGGTGTTCAAGAGCTTGGACAACTTCACAGAAAATTCAAAAAAGATGATAAAATGAACCTAATGCATATTGCTATTTGCAAATTATTGGAGCCTTATGGATATTATAAGCTTGATTTTATTGATAATGAAGGCTGGCCACATTTTTCTGTCGTGGAAGAACTTCCTCCATTGAAAGCTGGTGAACAAACTATTCTTATGAAAGAAGCTATTGTGGATTATTTTAAAAAAAACAACTACTTCCCTGAGATTATTTAGATAAAAATCTATACTTTTATCCTTATTTTTATAAAAAAATAGATGAAAATATACTTTTACTATCTATATAATTCATTTATACAGATT
>CALFOY010000134.1 GCA_937919265.1 uncultured Capnocytophaga sp.
TTATTTAACAGGTTAAAAAATGATTAAAAAAGTTAATTTTTATATTTATTTATCTTATTATCAATTAATTATATTGAAAAAATAAAGTATAAATTAATATATTTTTGTATCTTTGCGCTTTAAAATAAATTAACATTTTAATATTGTATTTTTAGATTATGAAGACAAATATCATAATGAAGAGTGCCGACCGTAATTTATTCGGTATAATCATAAAACAAAACACTAAAAATGGACAAAGCTTATCCGTTACTGATCTTATAAAAGCATACGAAAAAGCAAGGTATCAGTATGGGTGGAGTGAGAAAAATGTCACTATGATAATGAATTCTCAGAGTTTCATTGAAAGAGTGTATCATATTCTAAATGAAAGGAATATGATAAAAGTAAGTTTTCTTAGTTTTATGGAGTTTATTAAAAATGAAGGCTTTATAAAAGTACTCAAAGGATTAGGAGTTTGGAAAACAACAGGGAGAGGAGAGAATAAATCAGTATTCGCAGATCCTTATATATGGGTATTGTTAGCTATGGAGCTAAACCCTCTCATATATGCAAAAGTTGTAATATGGCTCACTGACAGCCTTATTTTTAACCGAATATTAGCAGGAAGTGAGTTTATTCCTATGAATAGGGCTATAGCTTCTGTTATCCCAAATCCTGAATATTCTCTTTATTGCAGAGAAATTAATAATAAAGTATTTGGACGACATGAAAAAGGAATAAGAGACACAGCAACAGATAGGGAACTAAGGTTAATATCTGATATTGAAAAGTTTATTATACAGCTTATAGAACAAGGAATATTAACCAATGAACAACAACTTCTAAGAGTAATTACTAACTACAAAGCCGCTTAATGACAACAGATGTAATAACCCCTAAGATAAAGAACAAGAACAGCAGGCAGTTAAAAAGGAGTCTTTGTATAATGAAAGTATTTCTCCTTATTAAGTTTGCTCACTTATATAGTCAGCGATGCCTACACCAATCCTTGATGAAGTCAAAGAATGACTATCGCACAGCAGAGAATATATCCAATATTATAAATGATATATTTGGAAAGCAGACATCCCCTCAAGATTTTATCAGTGACAAAAACGAGCAAGCAGATGAATGTATTAACCTTACTGAGGAAATGAAATCATACGAAGGGGCACTAAACACACTAAACATTAACCCTCAAGATGTATATGCTTTTTGTGCCGATGTAGAGTATAACAACTCAGTTCCATTATTCATACGTTATGGACAAATTGCTATGTATGTAATAGAATATGTTATGAATTATGATTTAGGAATGATAACCAAAGATGAAGCCGTAAAAAATATACAGCACCTTAAGGATTTTGAATTTGCTCCTAAAAACCTATCTTTGGTAACTCGTAAGATAGGTATTCAAGTAGAAGAAGCCTTTGGATTAGTCTGTTTAAGAAGAGTTATAAGACGTTGTAAAAAAGAGTACAAAGACAAAAAAATTAAATGGACAATAAAAAGTAATGTACCCCTATGAAACACCAAGAAAGCTCCTTACAAACACAATGCGTTAAATGGTTTAGGTATCAATACCCGCACCTTGTGATATATGCCGTTCCTAATGGTGGCAGTCGTAACGTACGTGAAGCGCAACGGCTAAAATCAGAGGGAGTACTTGCAGGAGTGGCTGACTTAACTATATTACTTCCACAAGGTAAAAGCCTTTACATTGAAATGAAAGTAAAAGGTAATAGACAAACCCCTAATCAAAAGGAATTCCAACAAAAAACTGAAGCATTAGGACATAAATACTATGTATGCTATAGCTTTGAGGAGTTTGAGAAAGCGGTAAAACAGGAACTAATCACATAAAACAACACTAATAATTAAAAAAACAACAACTATGTTAAAAAAAATAAAAAAAGCCATTGAGGATTGCTCACTTGAACCCTTGAATAGTAACACTGCTTATATGAAGTTATTCTGCGGATTGGCTTATAAACACTCTATTGTATCGAATAAGGAAGTAGCTACTTTTTTAGGTATATCCCCCTCAAGTGTGAGTTACTACCGCAAGGAGCATAACAATATGCTTGCCGTTACAGAATACCTACACCTATATGAAAAGGTGGAAGGTAAAATATTATAATTTGTTTTCTTTTCTTAATTTTGTTTTAATATTATTTATGAAGCACCACTATTTATTATATAGTGGTGCTTTTTTTATAATTCAAAACTTTCATCCTCATAGTATTTTAGAATACGATAAGCAGAAGGTGTATTATTTACCTCCTCTACTCTGACATCCACAATAAAAGCAAACTTTAATGGGTTTTGTGCTGGATTAGATAGTATTTTCTCCCTATCATCATCATTTTCAAAAATAAGTCCTAAAGGTTTATCGTTAAGGCTTTCAATAATCCCCTTGTTTCCTTTTTTCTTATCTACAGCCTGATAGAGTGTGAGTATCTGTTTGTGTTCAACTCCTTTAAGTTCTTTTTGTCTGAGATTTTCCTTTTCTCGTTTTAGTCCATTTTGTATAGCGTTTGCTTCCATTGAAGGAATGCTTATATTTATATCACAATTACTATTTCCTGCTACATAAACATTGAGTACAGACCCTTTATCTAAGGCAACAGGATTAATCATATTAGAAAAATCATCACAATCACTAATAGAAAGTTCAGGTTTATCTACTACATCACCACTTCCTATGAAGTAATTGAATACATTTTGCAAATGCCCTGCAAATTCAGCTACTACATTGATATTTTCTACAAAAGGAATAATCCCTGACAATAAGGAAATGTCAAACAATTCTACGATAATAGAACCCTTCCTGACTTCCTTTACATAGAGTTTTGCATCTGAATTTTGCCCTTTTTCTCTATTGAATTTGTCAAATTGAGAAGTAACTGATAGCATAGAACGAGTTAAGGACAATAACTCCACTGGCTGTTTATTGTCAATCTTAAAAACTAATGTCGTTAATTCTTGTTCCATTTTTGTCTATATTTAGAGACTACAAAGATAGTGAAAAAAACGATTTTTTATCCCTCTTTCTTTTCCTGCTCGTACTGCTCCTTTTGTTGCAAGGCGTCTGCTTCTTTACGTACAAGGTACTCTATAAGATTAGTTTGCGACATTCCTTTCTTCTCTGATAAAGTCTTTAATATATTCATAAACTCCTCAGAAGCTCTAATTTGAAATACTTTAGTTTTAATTCGTGCCATACTCCTATTATTTTTTTTGCAAAGATACTCATATATTTTATTGTAAATATATATGTAATTACATTTAACATTACTTAAAGAATAATTTATAATTTTATTAACTTTATGTAATTACAAAAAGAATTACCTTTGCACTGTCAAAATAAAACAAGTATAACAATTAAAAAAATAATATTATGAATACATCAGTTAAAAAATGGTCTAATGCTCTTAAAAATAAAGCTCGAAAAGAACTTTTAGGTATATATAACAGCTATGAACCTAAAAAAGTAAAATTCATTAAAAATGTAATCTTTTATGATGATGGTAGAGCTTCTAAAATAGGTTTTGCACACGATTACTCTTATTGGGCTTGGTAATACATTAAAAACAACTATAAAATATACAAATATGACAGCAATTAAAAAACAAGAAACGCAAATATTCTATGAATGGTGCTATAGTAAGTTTGAAGTGCGTACAAAATTAGAACTCAAAGGGCGCGGTATAACTAAATCAGAATACAATAATGATATATACTTCGTAACACCAAAAGCACTCGAAAAACTTGAAGCAAAATACACTTGCACCCGTTACGATGTTCATTCATTAAATAACTAACATCAAAGCCCTGAGCAAGGCAAAAAAAGGCTCAATTTTCAAATATTAATCATTAATACCTAAATCAATCAACCTATGACACCAACTATTCAACCAATGTTAAACCTAACAGATCTTATAGCTGAGAAATACTATATCAGTACTATCTATGATGTCGATTTCAAAAATTATCAAACTACAGTCTTTGATATGGACTCAATTACTTGTATATTCGAGCAAACCACCACCAGCTATAGAATGGCAAAAGGTAACCATCAGAGAGCTGTAGAACGTTATGTTAACGAAGCAAACCAAATAGGGGCGCAAATAGTATATCAGTACTCTTATGGCTGTTATGCTGTACGTACTACTTTGCCTCTCAAAGGGCGTGGTATTACCAAATCAGAGCAAACAGAAGGGCTATATTATGTCACTGAAAAAGCTCTTGAAAAGCTAAAAACACAATATAAATGCGCCCCTAATATAGATTACTCAATATAATCAGTAACACTTAAAGCCCTGAGCAAGGCACAAAAAGGCTCAAAATTTTAATAACAATATAAATACATCATACAATGCTAACATTAGAACAAATTCAAAATTATCAATCAGAAACACAAAAAATAGAACTTTCTGAAAGTAACTTTAAAAGAGTAAGAAAAATAGCTAAAGCTATCAATTATGGTTTTACATTCACTGAACTTATAAAATATATCTTAGAGCACGAAAAAGCTATTTTAAATAATGACTTTCAAAAAGCATTATTTATTGAAGCATTATTTGAAGATATAAACTATCATAGAGAATTAGAATATCTAAGAAAATGCGATTATGAAAATGTTGCAAATGTTTATTTAAACTGTTAAACAATTAAAAATAATACCAAAATGAAAAATACAGATAAAAAAACAATATTTGCCCTCGCTTGGCAATTCTTCAAACAAACAGGCTACTCTTTTTCAGAGTGTCTCAAAAAAGCGTGGCAAAATTTCAAACTAAAAAGTAAAATGAAAAAACAAATCGTAGAATTTTACTACAAGAAGTTAGACGGCTCAATACGTCAAGCCTTTGGCACATTGGCAAACACACCACCTACCACAACCAACCGCAAACCTAATGAAAATCTTTTTACCTACTTTGACACAATCAAAAACGAATGGCGTTCATTCTATAAGTTTAATATTTTAGATATAGAATAAAAAAAACCTGAAGTTAAGGTTTTTAAAATTATTTTTTGTACCTTTGCAAGGTATCAGTACAAAAAAAATACAAAAAAAAAACAAATTTTAAACAAACTGATATAATAGTCTTTCACTATCTATATCGTACCTTTGCAATAGAGATTTGCAAGGGGCTGTATTATCAATAGACTATTAATCAATAAAATAAATTAAATATGGCAAAAAAAATACAATACACCCCTGAAATGAAAAAGGTCATTGACGAATTGGGGCTTAAAGACGAAAATATTATGTATGTAAATATTATTCGTGAACCGCTTGAACGCATTCTAAGTGGTGAAAAAACAGTTGAGTTTAGAGAACTTTCTGATTTTTGGCTCAAAAAAGTAGCTAACTTCAATAGTAAGGGCGAGTATGTAAATGATAAACCAATTACACACATTCTTTTTCAGAATGGTATGGATAAAGTTCCTAACGCTAAACGTGCTCTTGTTGAAATGAAGTATAACATTGACAAAGAAGAAAAAATTGAGAACCCAGACAGCCCTAAAACTCAATATATTCTTAGAGAAGCTGAAAAAGAGGGTTTTGCCCCAGATGATACCTATTTAGCTATAGCTCTTGGTAAAGTTATTTTCAGAGAAAATATATAGACCCTTTTCATTTTACATCATAGCACTGCAAATCTTTAACGAGGTTTGCAGTGCTTTTTTATTTAGTAACTTATTTAAATGTTTATATTATGGCAAAATCAAACACAGGCTTTGGGCGTGGTAATATCGTAGGGCGTGCTAACGCTTCATCAGCTATCAAAGCTGAAAATAAAGCTATTGCTAACAGACCAAGTGGCTGGACTGCAAAAGAGGCACAGCGTGCGCACAGAAAGTCAAATGCTAAATCATTAGGGCGTTCAGGACGTTCGAAAGTGTAATTATAATTATACTTATATGTACTACGCACTGCAGTCCATAAAAGAACTATCTACACAGACTAACGAGGTAATATTATTTCACTCCGCTACAGGAAAGGATAGTATTGCCTTGTTAGACTTGTGCTACCCTTATTTTTCTAAAATCATTTGTGTATATATGTATATGGTCAAAGACCTTGAGCATATTAACAAATACATCATATACGCAAAGCACAAATACCCAAACATCACATTTATACAAGTACCACATTACGCTCTTTCTCAATATCGTAGAGATGGCGTGCTTGGTTGTCATAAAGACCCTACCCAGCGAGTATATCAGCTTTCTAATATTACCGAAATGGTCAAAAAGAATACAGGTATACAGTGGGCTATATTTGGTTTCAAACAATCTGATAGCCTTAATCGACGTCTTATGTTACGTACCTACAGAGATGAGATGTTTGCTGATAGTACCTACAACCTATACCCACTATCAAAGTACAAAAATGCTGATGTAGAAAAATACATTAAACTAAAAAAACTAATACCTCCCATAAAGTACGGAGAGGGGCAAAGTCAAGGCACCAATGTAGGTAATTTACCTTTCCTACTCTATTGTAAAACCTTTCACCCTGCCGACTATCAGAAGGTAATAAAAGAGTTCCCACAAGCTGAAAGAATAGTATTTGAATACGAAACTTATAGAGACTATGAAAGTTAAACAAGCACAATCAATAACTATACAAAGAAGTCAAATCAACTTTGCCTCGTATAATCCTCGTCGCTTATCAGAAACTGCAAAAAAGAAACTAAAAGCCAACCTTAAGCGTATTGGATTAGCAGGAGGGATTGTATGGAACGAAACCACGGGCAACCTCGTATCAGGACACCAACGACTTTCTATCATTGATGAAATAGAGAAGTACAACCCTGACACTCACGAAAATGATTACTCTGTACGTGTAGAAGTACTAAATCTTTCTGACAAGGAGGAGAAAGAGCAAAATATATTCTTCAACTCTACCACTGCACAAGGAGAGTTTGACAATGACCTATTAGCTGCGTTAATCCCTGAAATAGACTATGACCTTGCAGGACTTGATGAAGCCGATATAAATGTACTCATTGCCGACGTTCCTGTCTTTGATGTAGCAGACTATAACCAAGCTGTAAAAGATGACTTTCGTAACCTTGAGCAAATCACAGATGAAGAACGCCTCGCACGCAAGGAAGCGGTTAAGCAGGCTAAACAAGCAACCAAAGACAGATTAGCACAAGAAGTAGCAGGAGACCCATACATCACCCTTTCGTTTTACGATTATGAAAGTAAACTCTATTTTATGGAAGTATTGAAAAACAAAATAGAGGAAACAAAAATAATCTATTCTGTACGCCCTGATGATAAATATATCAAAGGGGAAATCATTCAACAAATCATAGAAAAAAGTTAAAGATATAACAATATTAACAATATGAAAAAAAAAGTAGGTAGAAAGCAAGAAATAACCGATGAAATGATAAAAAAAGCACTCATCGAAACATCAGGGCAACCCGTAAAAGCTTCTGAAATGTTAGGAGCCGACTATTCCTACATTTACAGAAGAATACGCCAAAACCCTGAATTATATGAAATACAAAAAGCCTATCGCTCCCGAACGTTTCAAACAGTAGCCAATATGAGTGTCAATGCCCTTATATACGGAGTAATGCAGGAGCCTGAAACAGACGAAGACGGAAATATCATTGATGGTAAGTTTAAAAAAGTAAAAGTGCCTATGGCTAACCGCTTGTCCCTTATTCCTACTATTATGCAGACATTCAAAACCGATGACGGCATAAAAGAGGAAGTATCCGTACAAGGTAGTATTGACATTGCCCAATGGCTAAAGAATAACAACAAAAACAATGATTAAAACGCAACCTGTATATAATCCCTTATATCTGAATAAAGATAAGTTTATCATCATCCTTTCAGGAGGTCGAGGCAGTGGAAAGTCGTACAATGCCTCTACCTTCTTAGAACGCTTATCTTTTGAAGCAGGGCATAAGATACTATTTAGCCGTTACACCATGGTATCAGCTCATAGCTCTATTATTCCTGAGTTTGAGGAAAAGATAGAAGCAGAGGGTACACAAGCGTATTTTAATATTACTAAAACAGCTATCAAAAACACCTTTTCAGGTTCTGAAATACTATTCAAAGGGATTAAGACCTCATCAGGTAACCAAACCGCTAACCTTAAATCCTTACATGGTATTACTACTTTCGTAGGTGATGAAATGGAAGAATGGCTATCAGAGGAGGATTACGAAAAACTAATCCTTTCAATTCGTCAAAAAGGGGTGCAATTGCGGGTTATCCTTATTTTGAACCCCTCCAATGCCGAGCATTTCATTTATAAAAAGTACATTGAAAAAACGCACAAGGTAGTAAAGATTGACGGAGTGGAAGTGCAAATATCTACCCATCCCGATGTATTGCATATTCATACTACCTACTTTGATAATATAGAAAACCTCAATGAGCAGTTTTTTAAGCAGATTGACGAAATCAAAACCCAAAGTATCGCACAAGCTACCGATGAACAAGGGAAATTCAATCAATCACTATTCAACAAAACCAAATACGCTCAAAAAATCATAGGACGATGGGCTGATGTATCAGAAGGGGTAATATTTACAGATTGGGAGACTGGAGCATTTGACACTTCACTCCCTTATGGGTATGGACAAGATTACGGATTTTCTATTGACCCTGATACACTCATCAAAGTAGCCGTGGATAATCGTAGCAAAATCATCTACATTGATGAAAAATACTATAACAACAAGCAATTATCCTCTGATGGACTTTATCAGCTCAATAGTACTTTGATAGATCACCCTGACGACCTTATTGTTGCTGATAGTGCCGAGCCTCGACTTATTGCAGACCTAAGAGACAAAGGGCTAAATATAGAGCCTTGCGAAAAGGGAGCAGGCAGCGTATCAGCAGGTATAACCACCATGCTTAATTATAAGTTAGTGGTAACCCCTGAGAGCTTCAATGTGATGAAAGAGCTAAAGAATTACGCTTGGAATGACAAAAAAGCAGGCATACCCATAGACAACCACAACCACGCTATAGATGCTATTCGTTACATTACAATGAAGCTGCTAAGTGGCACCAATAACAACCTATACCAACTCGCCTCAATGATTTAGCGGAGAGTCTCCGCGGCAACTCAAAATTAAAAACTCAAAATTCAGAAACGATGACCCAAGAAGAATTTAAACAAGATGTATCTATCATTGACACCTCTACCTATCAAAGGCAGTATGATGTCAAAAAGCACGAGATATTCACCAACAAACATAAGTTCCCAGACCCTGAAATAGTAATACCTCTTACGGACGAGGTAGGTAATCCCTTATTAGATAGTCAGAAAAAACCACGTTTTGAAAAGCGTACTCGTTCCCTTAATCGTATAGGACTACCTTATCAAAAGCGTATCGTTGAAATTGCTACCATGTTTCAAACAGCTATTCCCTACAAATATACCGCAGAGGACAGTCCGCTCTTTGCTGCCTTTCAAGAGGTTATCAAAGCCAACAAAATGAGTTTCTCTGACAGTGCTATTTGTACAGAGGTCAAGCGCTACACCCTTGTAGCTGAGCTTTGGTATTTGGAGGAGCAGCCTAACGAACAATATGGCGTACCTACTCAATATCTATTGCGACACAAAGTGCTATCTCCGCTCAAGTACAAGCTATATCCACGCTTTGACGACAATGACAATCTTATCTCTTTTGCTATAGAAAGCACCACTAAGGATAATAAAAAGACCATATTCCAAGGCTTTACCGCTGATAAGATATACACTTTTACCACAGAGAACGGAGTTACTACTACAGAGGTAAAACCTAATATAATAGGCAAAATCCCAGTAGTACTCTATCGCCAAGAGGAAACAGAATGGAATGCTGTACAGCACCTCATAGAGATAGCCGAGGTACAGCGCACTTATTTTTCTGAAAGTAACAAGAAGTTCGGAGAGCCTATCCTAATGATCGCAGGAAAGGTAGAGGGTAAAATGGCTGTCAATAATACAGGGGGCAAGGTCTATGAAGTCAAGGACGGGGGTAATGTCCAATTCGTAGTACCACCTAATGCTAATGAAAATTTTGACCGTGAAATGAGTATGAACAGGCGTGATATACACGAGTTCACCCATACCCCCGACCTTTCCGATGAGTTCTATGCAGGCAAAGGGAATATGCTCTCAGGCGTAGGGCGCAAACTCGCATGGCTACCCGCTCACCTCAAGGTAAAAGATAATGAAGCTATATTTATTCCCGCTCTACAAAGGCGTATCAATATCATTTTGGCTTTCCTCTCTAAGATGTATATTCCCTTTGAGAAAGAACTCAAAACCATAGACATCACCCCTATTATCACCCCATTTGATATTGACGACGATACCGAGATGATACGTACCCTTATGGAAGCCAACGGAGGAAAACCGCTACTCTCTCAACGAGAAGCTATGCAACGCTTTGGTATTACAGACCCTGAAGCCCAATTAAAGCAAATCAAAGACGAGGAAAATAGCAACCTCAATGAAGCAAGTATCTAATGAATTACGATAACGAACATAGAAAGCACCTACTCGCTTACCTACAACAGATAGAACGATTATTCTATCAGTGGGTAGGCTTTTCTGTGTCTTTAGCTCTCAAAACAGATTTTCAAGAGCTTGTAACAAGCACCCTATTTGCCTTTGCAGCTACTAAGAAAGGGAAAGTCTTCGACAAGGAATTAGCTAACTTCAGCAACCAATTAGACCAAATCATAAAGCAAGGAATATCTAAAGAATGGGCATTTGCTAACCTTAAGCAGGACCACCTACTAAGAGAAGGACTAACCAAGTATCAGAACTTAGAAGCTCTCGAAGCCTTCAAAGAACGTAAGATTAAAGACTTTACCATATCAGATAGAGTATGGGACATTGCCAAAAAAGCCCAAACCGAAATAGAACTTGCTTTGTCTGTATCATTAGAAGATGGTAAAAGCGCAGTACAGCTAAGCCGTGAAATACGTAATCTTCTAAATAATCCTACAGCTTTATTTCGTAGAGTAAGGGACAAATACGGCAATCTTGTACTAAGTAAGAACTCCCAAAATTACCACCCTGGACAAGGAGTGTATAGAAGTGCCTACAAAAATGCTTTACGCCTTGCAAGTAATGAAATCAATGTGGCCTATAAGTCCGCTGATTGGTTGCGCATACAGCAAAACCCTGATGTAGTAGGTTTCGAGGTACGACTTTCTCCACAGCACAAAGTCTATGATATGTGCGATGAATTGAAAGGCAAATATCCGAAATCCTTTCACTTTCACGGTTGGCACGTAGGCTGTAAGTGTCATATTATTAGTATTCTCAAAACAGACGAAGAACTAATAAAGGAGCTAAAAGCTGATGAAGAATTACCCCCTGAAAGCTCCTCTAATTACGTAGGTGATGTGCCTAATAACTATAAGCAATGGGTAACTGATAACAAAGATAGGTTCAAGAATTGGAAAATAAAACCTTATTTTATTGAGGAAAATAAAAAAGTAATAAAGAAATGAAAATAAACAACATCAACATACAAGCAACCTACCATACCCACCTTTTAGATAACAACTACAAGGATTTACTTTGCTTTCCTGCTTTGAAAAAGTTAGATAGTAACGATTGGGCTGAGTATTACGGCAAAGAATATGATACTGATAGCCCTCAGCTTGACACTATTTCATTTTCATTATCTTTTATTTCTAAAAGTAATCAATACGACCCTTTTATATCCTTTCTATCCGCTCAAACCTATAATGATTTTCACTTTGAGGAGTTAGGCAAGTCTTTTCGATTGCGATTTGTAGGGGTCAGAAAAGCTAAAGAAGAACAAGGATATATCACCTATGAAGTTACTTTTGCTAATGATAATCCCTTACAAGGCTATACTTATCAAGCTCCTAATGATACTTTACCCCCTTCAGGTTTCACTATTGATAATATAGACCTATCTAAGTATGGTATTTACCTCCTTGAAGAAAATAGGAATAGTCTACTAAAGAGCTACGAAGTAAAAGAGCATCTAACCACCATTAGTAGAACCTTTACAGGTGTGAAATATGCAGAACACAATAATGTTTTTAAGGAGCGTACTATTGAATTACATTGTTATATGAAACAACCTATTACGAGTTTTTGGAAACATTATCAAGCATTATTATACAACCTATCTCAAAGAGGAGAACGTACTTTTAATGCTTTTGGTAGCACCTTTAAGGCTATCTATCAAAAGGCTAATGTAAAAGAGGTGCTACTTACAAAAGATACTTTGAGGGTGGAATTTACCATTTCATTAGTGGTAGTGTAAAAAAAATACAAAGAAAATACAAAAAATAGACAAACTACAATAAGGTACATTATTTCTCTATAATGTACCTTTGTCTTTGATTAAACTAAAGACTATGCAACTCTATTTTAACAGCACACATATAGAAATATTCCCTACAGATGAGAGTTACAGATACCGCTCTATTATGGGGGAGCATACGCTTACTTTATACTTTTCATTACCTACTTATACCGATATTCCTACTGGTGCGTGGTGCGAGTTTGCTAATGAGCGGTATACACTTAATCAGCCTGCAAAAATCGTAAAACATAACACACGACACTTTGAATATACCCTAACAATGGACAGCGAGGGGGTAAATCTTAAGAATTACAAGTTTCGTAATCCAAACGATAAAACCCTTAAATTTCCTTTCACAGCCTCTCCTCGCTATCATATTCAGATATTGGTAGATTGCCTCAATATGATAGATAGCGGTTGGCAGGTAGGAACAACGATTGAAGCTAATGAGAAACTCGTTTCTTACAATCATAACAACTGCCTTGAAGCGTTGGAGATGATAGCCAAAGCCTTTGAGACTGAATACGAGATTATAGGCAAAACTATTCATTTGCATAAGGTAGAGTATTTTAAGGATAATCCTCTACCTCTCCAATATGGCAAGGGAAAAGGATTTAAGACTGGTGTAAGCCGTACCACAGAACAAAGTCGTATTACACGATTATATGTACAAGGAGGAGAACGCAATATTGACCGCTCTAAGTATGGAAACAAGGAACTCCTTTTACCAAAATCACAAGAGTACATATATGAGGGGGTAACATTCCTTTCAGATGACAAAGGGCTATCAATAGCAATTAAGAACGCGCAAAATAACGGATTTATAAATGAGCAAAGCCTTGATTTATCGCATATATATCCTAAGCGAAAAGGTAGTGTTTCTCAGGTTTTTGAAGTAAATCACGATAAGCACTTCTATGACTTTACCGATACTTCCATTCCTGAAGCTCTCAATTTTACAGACCTACAAATCAAAGGGGAAAAAATGCTTATCTACTTTGAAAGTGGTATGTTATCAGGGCGTGAGTTTGAAGTATCAAAGTACGACCACGCACAAAAACGCTTTCAGCTTGTACCAAAAGAAGAAGATGGCACCACAATGCCAAATGATATATTCAAGCCAGCCATAGGTGATGAATATTCAGTGTATAATATGCAAATGCCAAACGCTTATATTTGTGATGATAACACAAAAACGGGCGCAAGCTGGGAGATGATGAAGGAAGCGTGCAAGTATCTGTATGAAAACCGAGCTGATATGTTTACTTTCACAGGTGATTTGGACGGAATATGGGCTAAAAAGAACTGGGCTAATGTAGGAGGACGCCTCAAAATGGGGGGATATATCAATTTTTCAGATACCGAATTTCAACGTACCCCTGTAGCTATTCGTATCGTAGGGCTTAAAGAGTATGTAAATAACCCTTATAGTCCACAAATAGAGCTTTCTAATAAGGTACAAGGACATTCTTTTGTTTCTGAAATGCGCAAACTCCAAAACCAAGAAGTGTATTTTGGAGAACTCAATAAGCGCACACAATCATTAACCAAAAGGAGTTGGCGTGATGCTCAAGAAACTATCAAACAGATAGAAGAAGCCTTTCCTGAATATACCAAGAGTATTGTTCCTGTTACTGTACAGACGATGATGGCGCTTATAGGTAACAAATCTACTCAATTTGATTTTGTTATATCTAAAACAAACCCAGTAAAAACCCCTCATACGCTCTATTTTGACAAGAATACCAAGCAAATCAATGCAGGTAGTGGGTGGCTCAAACACTTTACATTAGGAAGTAGTGATATAACCCCTAATCGTGACGCTAATAGTTATAAGTATTGGAATATTCCTGCTTTCGTATCAGGTAGATTGGACGATAAGGCAAAAACCTATTACTTATATATCAAGGCAAGTAAAGCATCTGAAATAGGTGAATTTATCCTATCAGAGAATAAAATAGATATAGAACAAGAAGCGGGATATTATCATTTCCTATACGCTTCTATAAATTCAGAATATGAAGGAGAGCGAGGTGTTGCAAAACACAATGGTTTTACCGAAATCACTGGCGGGCAACTCAAAACCGATAAAATCACATCAGGAAATGGGGAGCAGTTTATCCAACTCTTAGACAAAGAAATCATTATCAAAGCCAATCTCCAAATCACAGACGGCAACAAAACAGAGATAAAACAACTTGTTAATCCTGATTTGCTTTCATTGGAGAGTAGACTAAAGCAGTATTCTAATGAGCAGATGGGTAATATACAAGTGGGAGGTAAGAACTTATTGCGCAATAGTGGTAAAAAAATCACTAATAACAACTATAATATTGCTATATATGAATTAACAGAAAATATTAATGAAGGAGAGGCTGTAACCTTAACTATTAAAGGAAAATTAGGAACAGGAAAAACAGCTTTTGCTGCTTATAATAGTGGAGATTTTGTTGAATTATCACAACTCTTAGACAAAGGAAATGGAATTTATCAAAATACATTTGTTTGGCGTACAAGAAATCAATATAGTGTTTCGGACAATAAAACACTTTGGATTTGGACTTATCCAAGCAGTATCTATGTAGATAGCACCATCGAATGGATAAAACTCGAAAAAGGCAACAAACCCACCGATTGGACACCAGCGCCTGAAGATATTGAGGCACAAATACAAAACGAGCAACAAGCCCGCACACAAGCTATCGCTACTGCTAAAACCGCTACAGAAGCCTACGCACGTACCCAATCCGAACTCACCAAAACACAAGCTATTGCCAATGCCGACGGCAAAATAATAGCGACAGAACAACGACAAATACAACAACTCCAACAGAAACTACAAGAAGCTAAAGCATTTGCTGAACAAAAAGTAAATGAGTTGAATGTAGGAGGAAGAAATTTATTATATAACAGCAAGCAAAGAATAACCAATAGTTATTATAATATAGCAACATACCGATTAACAGAAGAACTGAAAGTAGGAGAATTACTTACTATTACCATCAAAGGGCAATTAGGGACTGGTAAAATCGCTTTTGCTTTATATGACCAATTGGGAAATGTAGAACAATGTGCTTTATATGACAGAGGAAAAGGTATTTATCAGAATACATTTAATTATAAAGGATATAGAAATGGTGATAAAATGATACTTTCTATTTGGACTTATTATAGTACTGTTTCTGCTGAAAGTACGATAGAATGGATAAAACTCGAAAAAGGTAATAAACCCACCGACTGGACACCAGCGCCTGAAGATACTTGGGATACAATGGTCGATTTAGGTATCATAGACAAAAACGCAATGGCTATCACCGAAGCCGAAAAAGCCAATATAAAGTATATCAATGGAGTGTTTAGTAAGGGAGGTAATTATGACAGCGAAACAGGTATTGTCAAGAATACAATTACTACTGGTGCTCTCACTGTAGGTAATGTATCTGGAGGAAATGCAGGTATCAATGGGGCGGGGTTAGCTGGTAATTCTATACGCTTCTTTGCAGGAAAGCCATATTCACAAAAAGAACAAGCCCCGTTCAGAGTAGATGATAACGGAGAATTATGGGCTACCAACGCTCATATTTCAGGGAATATTGATGCTAAAACGGGACAAATAGGAGATTTAACTTTATCAGGTGGTTTGTATTCAAGTAATTGGGATAGAAAAAAAAACAAGGTAGATGGTGGCGTTTTTTTTAGTGGTTCTGGAGTACTTTATCGAGATGACTCTAAAAAAGTTAAAGCTTCTTTTGGTTCGATTGCAGGAAGTATTTTTGGAGTTAATTCAGCTATGTTTAAAATAGAAAAAGAAGCTGTTAAAAAATCAGAATATGATAAAAGATATAATATAGAATATTTTACAGGTCAAACAATACTTGTTCCGCCA
>CALFOY010000135.1 GCA_937919265.1 uncultured Capnocytophaga sp.
TGTATAAGAGACAGTGAAAAATATATTTCAACATTTAAAAACTATTTTTTCTGTTATTTTTATAGGATTTTCAATTGCTAGTTGTAATAAAGAAGCTCCTACACCTACCGATGAAACCAAAGACCTTGGCCACGATATGCCTGATAAAGTGCAGTTTATCATTACCAATTTAGGAACTAATGAAAAACAAGAACGCAATGCTAATAAATCTCCTAAAGGAGTAATTTATAATATCTCAGAGCCTATAAAATGGCAAGTAGGGCACGAATATCGTTTCGAAATTGTGTATTATAACAATAATAATCGTATAAATCACGAGTTCGTAAGTGAACAAATGGCGCCTATTCATCAGCATTTTTTTCAACTTTATAAAGGTACATATCCTAAAGATGAGGAAGGAAGAAAAGCTATGATAGACAAAATGAATACTTTAGTAACCTATAACTATCAGGACACAGACCCTGAAAATGGTACTTACGGCACACAAGGAGTGAAGTTGCGCCTGCGCTCGTGGGATAAAACTAACCCCGAACAACGTGATCCTATTGGGCTAAAAGGTGTTTTTTATATAAAAGAAACCAATGAAACAGGAATTTTTAATCTACGAATAAAATTAGCTCACTTCCTGATTGCTAATAAATTAAACCCTAAAACAAAAGATGTACGTCCATATAATGTGGTAGAATATTCTAGCGCTTTTGTCTTAGATTCTGATATGACAATTCCTATTGAAATAATTAAATAATTTTAATTTAAACATTTACAAACAATGAAAAAAATAATTCAATTTTTAAAAATTTCTATTTTTTATTTATCTATAAGTTTTTTATCTATTTCGTGTAACAAAGAAGATAATAACACAATAACAGATAATAACACAATAACAGATAATATTCCTACTGTTTCTCCAGATTATTTTCAAAAAGAATGGAGCAAACTCGAAATCCGTTTTACCAAAGGGCATTCTCACGGTTATTTTCACGGAAATCCAGATTATCCTGTAAAATATTTAAAAAATGTACAGCGTTTCTACTTTGAAAATAAAAATGGAATAATTACGCCAGCTACTGACAATCCTGTGGCTATCCGTTGGGAAGGCAGTAATGACCAAGCAGGTGTATCTCTTTCAGGGGTTGAACTTATTTTCTATGATAAAAATGGAAAACGTATCAATTCTTTATTATCAACAGGAAATAACCCAAATCATTATCAATTCTTTTTTATTGCAGATAATTTTCAACCCATAGGAGGACATAGTGATGTATTTACACAAGCTAATGTACTCAAATACAAATATAGAGATACTGATCCTGAAGAATTATACATCTTTGGTAAGCAATATGATAACAATCCTAATGCTCCAAAAGGAAAACTAAGAAAAGAACAAATAGGTTTAAAAGGCTTTTTTGAAATAAAAAGAGCTTATGTAAATTTTAATTTACATATAGTTTTAGGATATTTCAATACAAAACCTGAAAATTTAGCTTATAACAATTTACCTGAAAATGAAATAATGCAAATAAAAATTCCTATTCACATTTATACAGATATTTTAGCAGAAGATAAAGCCATAGAAGATGCTGTACGTGAGTTTGGAGCTACTGAAGAAGAAATTAAAAAAGATCAAAATGATATTTTAAATTCTGACCTTTCTCCTGAAAGTAGTGGTACATTTCTGTAAAATATTTTTATTTTTCACTATAAAAAAGAATAACACTCTGTAAAATAGAGTGTTATTCTTTTATTTATAAAATATTTTTATTCTATAAATACAAATTAATAATTAAAATTTTAATATTGCTCTAAAAAATAATTAATCAAATCTGTTGTTGTAACAATCCCTACAAGGTCTCCATTTTCTGTTACAGGAAGTGAGTGGAATGTTTGTTTTGATAATATTTCTGCAACTTCTTTTACTGTTATATCTGGAGAAACAGTCAATGGTACTTTTACCATTACTTGCGGAATTGTAAACATATCATAAACTACAGATTCTACTGCATTTTCATCATCTGTTACATCTGCAAAACTAATACGTAATAAATCCGAATAACTCAAAATACCTACAAGTTTTTTCCCTTCAACAACAGGAATATGACGAATTTTATGTTTTTTAAACATTGCTTCGGCTTCATAAAGCGTTTGTGTTGGGTTTAGAACAACTACATTTTTTGACATAATTTGTGATACAGGAACTCTTTGTTTCATAACTTTTTTTATTAAAATTAAACTTTATTTTTTTATTTCTATGACAAAATTAAAGGTATTATGAATAAAAATAAATGATAAAAGTCCTTTGAAATTATTTTTTTTATTCGTAAATTGCATTGTTTTAACTTTGTTCATTATCTAATTTTTAATTTTTCAGAAAATTTATAGAATCATCTGTTGAAGCATTATCTATAATATATATTTTAGCCTCTTTAGAATAGGAAATTACTGATGGTAAATAATTCTCTAGAAGATGCTTTCCATTCCAATTAAGAATGACTGCAGCTAATTTCATATTAAAATATTTTTGTGTCTCCTTATTTTCTCCAAAGTAAAACTATTCGAGATAATAATCAAAAGCTTCATAGATAACACTTTCTTCAACTTCTATGTTCCATATAGGAGTAGCTATATCTTTAAGTAAGACAAAATAAATATGACCATAAGCATTTTTCTTATCATACTTAAGAAATTTAAGAATTTTATCAATTTCTGCTGAAGTAAAATTCTCCTTGGGAAAATATTCTAATAGCGTTTTTTTTATCTCATTGAGCTTACTCATAGGAAAATCAAGTGCTTTATAGGATAGAAATGAAGCTAAGATCATTCCTATAACGACAGCTTCTCCGTGTAAT
>CALFOY010000136.1 GCA_937919265.1 uncultured Capnocytophaga sp.
GAATAAGTTTAGATAAACTTTTAAAAAAACTTCAATAAAAAAATGTAACTTTGCAGTTTAAAATATTATTATCTTATTTATTCCTCCAAATAAATTCGTAATTGTTATTTTTTTAACATTATTTTTAACTAAAAAATGAAAATTGTAGTATTAACAGGAGCTGGAATTAGTGCAGAAAGTGGCATAAAGACTTTTCGAGATGCGGATGGTTTGTGGGAAGGGCATAACGTTATGGATGTCGCTTCTGTTGAAGGATTTGAAAAAAATCCAAAGTTAGTTTTAGATTTTTATAACGAACGACGAAGACAACTAAAATACGTTTCTCCCAATTTAGCTCATCAGCTTTTAGTTGATTTAGAAAAAGAACACGAAGTAATTATTATCACACAAAATGTTGATGACTTACACGAAAGAGCTGGAAGTCAAAACATTATACACTTACACGGAGAATTACTAAAAAGTAGAAGTGTTGATAATGACTCTGTTATTTATGATTGTTTCTCTGATATTCATTTGGGAGATAAAAGCCCTACAGGAGTACAACTTCGCCCACATATTGTTTGGTTTGGTGAAGATGTTCCTTTAATAAATAAAGCCATTGAAGAAGTGGAAAGTGCTGATATTATGTTTATTATAGGTACTTCTTTGCAAGTATATCCAGCTGCAGGGTTAATAAGTTATGCTAAAGAAAATATTCCTATTTTTTACATAGACCCAAAACCTCAAATTAAAAGTAAAAATAATTTATTTGTCATTGAAGATAAAGCATCTTCAGGAGTTAAAAAAGCCATTGAACAAATGAATTTATTGATTTATAAATAAAAAATTAATTAAATGAAAAAAATATTATACATAATACCCTTTTTATTAACTTCTTGTTTTACTCAACAAAAAGCGGTTCAGCAAACTCGAGAAAAAAGAATAGTTATAGAAAATCCTACGTATTTAGAAAATGATGAGATTCTGCCACAAAACAACAGAATAGTAGAAATCAATAATGTGCCTGTTCCTGCTGAAAGTACAGAAACTAATATTAATTACTTTTCTGAAAATCCAAAAGTTAATACCTTATTAAACACTGCATATTCTTATTTAGGAACACCTTACAGACACGCTGGAACTACTCGTGAAGGTATGGATTGTTCTGGTTTTGTAAGTACTACTTACCAATCTGTTGATGTAAGACTAAGTCGTTCTTCTACAGATATGGCTAACCAAGGAGTAGAAATTCCTTTGAGTAAAGTTATTCTAGGAGATTTATTATTTTTCAAAACTTCAAGAAAAAAACGTATCAACCACGTAGGAATAGTTGTAGAAACAGGAGATGAAGTAAAGTTTATACACTCTTCATCTTCAAAAGGAGTTATTACATCAAGTTTATCCGAACCTTATTGGAAAAAAAATTATATAAAAGCTAAAAGGGTTTTAAATTAATTATAAAAAAATGAACTCAAAAGAAATCTCAAACGGCATTTTGCGAGCCGTAGGAATTATAGTTTTAGTCGTTTTAGGGCTTTACACACTTTATTTACTGAAATCAATTATTATTTACCTTATCGTATCATTGGTTCTTACTCTGATGGGCAAACCTCTCATACAGTTTTTTCACAAACGATTGAAAGTGAAAAGCCGTATTTTGTGTGTTGTATTTACGATGACAATTTTCATTTTACTAGCTCTGAGCGTATTTAGTTTATTTGTGCCATTGCTCATTTCGCAGGGCAAAAACCTATCTGGGCTTAATATTGATTTGTTAAAAACAAATCTTGATGACCTTATGAAACAAACTTTTAACAAAATAGGGCTTAATCAAGAAGATTACTCTTTTGGAGTGGAAGAAATGTTAAATTTTATTGATATTCCTAATTTTTTAAACTCTTTTATTTCATTTATTAGTGATTTTGGTGTGGGGGTATTCTCTGTACTTTTTATTAGTTTCTTTTTTATGAAAGATGGAGAAAAAATACTAACAACTTTGCTTTCTACTTTTTCGAACAATAGAAAACGTAAATTCAAAACTTCCATTTTGAAGATAAATAATCTTTTATCTCGTTATTTTGTAGGTCTTATACTACAAATTACTATACTTTTTGTAATTTATACTATTGTATTACTTATTTTTGGTGTCGAAAATGCATTTATTATTGCTTTACTTTGTGCGTTATTAAACCTTATTCCTTATATAGGTCCTATGATAAGTTTCATTTTAATGGCATTATTAACTATGAGTAGCAACCTACAAAATGACTTTATGGCTGTAGCTTTACCTACAACTATCTATGTACTTATAGGATTTTTGGTAGGGCAATTTATTGATAATGTTTTTTCTCAGCCTCTTATTTTTTCGAATTCAGTAAAATCATCTGCGTTAGAAATATTTCTTATCACTCTTATTAGTGGAACCCTTTTTGGAATGGTAGGAATGGTAGTTGCAATTCCTGCTTATACTGTTCTTAAAGTAGTTTTGAAAGAATTTTTACCTAATAATAAGTTTATAGATATGCTTACAAAAAATCTATAACTTCATAGCATAACATATTCTTATATACTATTTTTTATAATTTTACTAAATGTATAAATATAAATATGTTTTATTGTAGATAATTATTTACAATAAAACATATTTTTTTATACTATTTTAAAATAAAAACATACTAAATTAATCAAACCTAAGAATATTTTGAATTAAAAAAATATTAAAACAATTAAAGACAAGAAAAGGTGAATATAGAGAATATAATTATAAAAGGGGGGTGTACTAATGGCAGACCATAATCACAATCATAAACTCATTAAGAATTTAGGGACTTGTTTTGGCTTGGGAGAAATGTCTTTTATGCCTGGAACATTTGGAACATTAGGAGGAATACCAATATTCTTGCTATTGACATATTTAAGAAAATTCTTTTTAAATGTGATGGTATTTAACTCTTTTTACTTGGTGTTCTTAGTTACATTTTTTGCTATATCTGTTTATGTTGCAGATATTTGTGAAAAAGAAATCTTTAAAAAAGAGGATCCACAAGCAGTTGTAATTGATGAAGTATTAGGATTTTTAACTACTTTGTTTTTAATAAATCCTGTTGGAATAAAGGCAACTTTAATTGCTATGTTATTAGCATTTATAATTTTTAGAATATTAGATATAACAAAAATAGGACCTATATATAAATCACAAAGTTTTGGCAATGGAGTTGGGGTAGTTTTAGATGATTTCTTAGCAGGAATTATAGGAAACTTTATTTTGGTGTTTATTTGGACAAAATTTTTCTATTGATGGGGGAAAAATGAAAGCAGGAATATTTTTAGTTGGAACAGAGTTATTAAATGGAGCAACAATAGATACAAATAGTATCTATATAGCTGAAGAATTAAATAAATATGGAATTGAAATAGAATTTAAAATGACAGTTAGAGATGTCATGGATGAGATAGTAAAAGCTTTAAAATATGCAAAGAAAAATGTTGACTTAGTTATTTTAACAGGAGGTTTAGGACCTACTGATGACGATATAACTAAGGAAGCTATGGCAAAATTTTTAAAGAAAAAATTAGTTGTAGATGAAAACGAAAAGAAAGAATTGTTAAAAAAATACA
>CALFOY010000137.1 GCA_937919265.1 uncultured Capnocytophaga sp.
ATACGAGATCTAGTACGGTCTCGTGGGCTCGGAGATGTGTATAAGAGACAGGCTGCTATTTTTAAAAAATATGGAATTGATTTTTGTTGCCGTGGAGGAAGAACTATTGAAGAAGCTTGTGAGAAGAAAAAAGTAATGGAACAAGAACTCATTGATGATTTAAAAGCTCTACCTAATGGCTCTGACAATCAAGTAGATGTAAAAGATTGGCCTCTTGATTTATTAGCTAATTATATTGTAAAAATTCACCATCAATATGTTCGTGAAAAAACACCTTATTTATTACAATTCTTAGACAAACTTTGCAAAGTACACGGAGAAAGACACCCAGAATTATTCGAAATCAATGAATTATTCAACCAAAGTGCTTCAGATTTGTCTCAACATTTTGATAAAGAAGAGCGTGTATTATTCCCTTTTATAGAAAAATTGGCACAAGCAGCTCAAACAGGTGAACCTCTAGAAATGGGACATTTTGGTACTGTTGAAAACCCTATTTCTATGATGAAACACGAACATACTGTAGAAGGTGATCGTTTTGCTAAAATAGCTGAACTTACAAACGGATACAACCCTCCTGCCGATGCGTGCAACACATACCGAGTAGCTTTTGCTATGTTGGAAGAGTTTGAAAATGACCTACATAGACATATACATTTGGAAAACAATGTACTTTTCCCAAAAGCTATTGCTTTGGAGACTAAATTAAATAGAGCATAATAAATATTTTCTTTTAATTTTAAAAAACTACCTAAAAATATTTTAGGTAGTTTTTTTATTAATCAATGGAATTGAGACACTTAATTTATAGATATTTCTATATCCTTCGATTTTCTTATCTTTTAGGTTAAAATTTGTATCTTCATCTAAAGAAGGATAGATGATAAGGCAGTCTATAAGTTCGTTGCTATCTTTTAAGCCAAGTTTTTCATATACTTTTGTTAGACGAGCATACCCACTTACTTGGCGGATGTCGTCTATCACTCTACTATCTTGATAAATAGGCTTATACTTGGCATCAATGACCATTTTGTATTCTGAAGTGTTGAGCAAGAAATCTAATTCGGTATAATCAGCTGTAAGATGATAGGTCACCGCCTCTCTACCAAACTGTTCTTGTAGCTTTTTATAGATATATAACTCAAAAAGTTTGGGCATATCTATCCAAAAGGGAGGAATAGCTACTTTTTGTTGAGTAGTTTCAGTAATATTGTAAGAAAAACGCTTGAGAATATGCTTACCTATCTCTATAGCCTCCTTATATTCCTTAAAAAATGGATTTATAGTAATATTTTTTAAGCTTTCTACATTGAATTCTTCTGAGATAAGTTCAAAATGTGGCGTACAATAGGCAATCAATTCATCTATAGTAGCTTCATTTCCTGTAAAAAGAGTAGAATGTGTATTCTTAAAGCTGATAACAAACTGCAATACTTTCTTTAGGAAACGATTTTCTATACTATTCACTCCAAAGACTTGGTATTGGCAAACATGAGAAGTTCGTTTGTTCTTAAAAATATTCTGCTTTAAGTGTTTTCCTATCTGTATTTTACCCTTGATACGGCTACAAAGATTTTCTTCCTCCTTATAGTACGATTTTTTGAGTCCTTTACGCACAATACGCTTGAGTAGCAAAAGGAATTGCACCATTAGAAAAGGCGTGAGTGTGTCTTTTTGCTGCTCTATCCTAATTTGCGGTTCCTTCCAATAGATTTTCACGAGGTCTCGGGTATGTTTTTCCGCTATATCCGCCGTATAGATTTCAAGCAACATCTTCAGAAAATCAATTTCGACACGCTCCTCTCGGCAATTCATTTTGGGGGCTATATGCACATATTTTTGTTGTTTTACCAGCCATAAAACACCCACATAATAGCCCGCTTGCAGAGAGACTTCTCCTTCCTTGTTTCTGCAAATTTCGAAAGGATACACAGGCATTCCCCATTGGTCTTTCTTCAATACATATGGACAAACCTCAGGGAGCGCCTCAAAGAAAGCTAATGCTTCTCCTTCCTTTTTGATTCTATAAGGCTGATGTTCAAGAAGCGTTATTTTCATCGTTATAAAGGTTATTTATAGCATCTTCTATCTCCTCTCCTACAAGGATACCATCTTTAACATATTCAAGCAAGATAGGCTTGATTTCGTATTCCCAACGAATATCAATAGGAGTATTTTTAGTAATGAAATATGAATGTCCAAGCCACACATCTTCTGGTTTAAATTCAGGCGATAAGGTTTTGGCTGGTTTTAATTCAGTATCTGTATTGTTAATATATTCATCATAGTTCTCAATAAAAAGTTTACTTACTGCTTTAAATAATTTTTTATCAAAATCCCCTTCTAACTTCTTAGGCAATACATTCACAAAAGCAAAACGGCGGCGAATGGCGTAATCTATATACCCTACGGAGCGGTCGGCGGTGTTCATCGTACCGATAATATAGAGATTAGGGGGCAAAATAAGGTTGTTTTCTCCGTCAATGGCATACATACTTTGTACTGCTTCACCTCGATACTCTAAGGCATAGATAAGTTCGCCAAGTACAGCTGATAAGTTCGCGCGGTTGATTTCATCTATGACAAGAACGTAGTTTTTAAGTTTACTTTTATGAAAGATATATTTCTCTAAGAATTTTTCTATAAGTAATTTATAGTTTGAATATCTTATTTCTATTCCTAATAGATTTCTAGTATTTTTAGCTGTTA
>CALFOY010000138.1 GCA_937919265.1 uncultured Capnocytophaga sp.
TGATAGGAAGTCTAACATAAAAATGTTAGATAAATACTATAATAAGTTAGTATCTCAATACCAAGAGGAGTTGGATAAAGTGGCACTATGGCAATCTCTTTATGAAGAGATGTTAAAAGAGCCTTTATTATTGTCTAATCCATAAAAATAATTCGGTAATGTATCAGATGTGTTGTTAAAATTTTTATCACTTTAAAAATCAACATAATACAAAAGAACTACCCTACTATTTCCTTAACCCATCATAGAGATTAAGCGTTTTTAAAGCCTATAATGTGCTCTAAATAGTGCGAGGGGAATTATGAATTTTGAATTCTCAATTTTGAATTGGGCACAAGTTCTAAGCTTGCGCCAGCGGGGGGCTGAAGAGTATTTAAAAAGAAATAATTTACGAAAAAATGAAGAATAATCAATTAGAAGGAAAGGTAATAGGAATACCTTTAGAAGATAATTTATTTTTAACAGGATTAATAACTCGTCAGAATAAAGATATTTTGTTAGGTTACTTTTTCAAAAAAGCATATAAGAATCTACCTAATATTACAGAGTGGGAAGCTTCGGAAATTTGTTTAATATGCTTATTTAGTGCATTAGGTATAAAAAACAAAAGTTGGAAAATCATAGGAGATTTTCCTCTTTGGAATAGGCAAGAATGGAAAGTCCCTATATTCAAACAAAAAGATCCTATTGATGATAGTGTCTATTATGCGATTTCATATGATGATAATATAATTTCTTCAAAAAAGTACTATATATCAGAAGAAGAATCTGAAAAATATTATAGATATGGGATTTATGGATATAAAGCTGTAGAAACGGTATTATATAATAAAATAAATGGGTAATATTCCAAATGTGTTGTTAATAACTCAACAACTTACTAATCAATACAATCCAAAAAAAATGCCCTACTATTTTTCCTTTATATACATAGAGATAACCGTTTTTTAAGCCTATAAAGCGCTCTAAATAGTGCGAGGGGAATTATGAATTGTGAATTCTCAATTTTGAGTTGGGCACAAGCTGTAAGCTTGCGATATCAATTTATTAGAAGGAATTGATTTGGAAATATAATGTTTGGAAATATTGGGGTACGAGCTGTAAGCTCGCACCAGCGGGGGCAAATGAAATATTTAAAAGAATTAGGTTTTTTAGTATGGCATACTTTTTATATAGAAAAGATTTAGCCTTTTTTGTATCTCCTAAAATTGCAGAATGTATCATTAATAATACAGAAATAGAAGATTCGGAGATTATGGCTATAACTTTTACTTTTCTAGGTGATAGATATAAAACGATTATAGATAGAGAATTTGCAAGCAAATACTATATTGTGAATGAAGATATTTTTGATTTAGAAACAGATCATAAAGAAGAATTATTTTTTGAGTTACAACCTGTCCCTTATTCATTATTTAAGAATTTTCTCTCTAAGAATAATATAGATTGGTAGTAGGTAATGTATGTGATAGTGTTAAAGCAAGAGGAATAGAAAATACAAAAAAACAGCCAACTCCAACAAGACCCTACCTACTACTATAAAGGGAGAACAGGAGATGTATTACCCGAAGTTTTGAAAAACTAAATAAAGAATAATGAGCTATAGAATATTTATTGGAAATGATATTGATAAATTATCTGATTTTATAGAACTGTATATTTTTAATAAAACAGAACATATCAATTTATTTAAGACGTTGAATGAGTTAAAATTACTCTTTCCTATAATTAGAGAATTAGAAGATTATAGTGAAGATGTCAATTTGTATAAAAAGGAAATTGAAGAACTGATAGAAGAGATAGAGAAGATACAAAAAAATGACAACCTAAAAAATAATTATTTTTTGGATTTTTTATATATTAGTGCTAAAAAAGCTTTAGATAAAGATTTACAATTAATATGTATAGGAGGGGAAGATTAGGTAATGTGGGGTAATGTATCAGATGTGTTGTTATGTGATTGTTGTAGATTAGTGTTAGAATATTATGGTATAACAGATAAAAATAAAGGTTGTGGAAACAAATAAATTGAACGATTTAATAGAAAAAATAGCGGATTATTGTTTTGACTATACTTATGGAGATATTTCATTTCTAAAAAAAGAAATATCATTTATATCAGAATTTTTTCCTTTAATCGATTTAGATATTTTACCTATATCTCAAGATAATATTGATAATCAATTAGAAAACATAAAAGGAACCGATAATACTTTTTTTAAAATATCTAAAAAATTAAATGATGAAGTATTCAACTCTATAAGAAAATATAAAAAAATAACAGAGATGAATACTGAGGAAATAAGCTTTAGGAATTTATTATCTTGTTTCTTTATAACTGATTTTGAACCTAGCGATTTAATAATAGAATATGCTTCTTACGATTTACTTACTCTTGGAGTTCCAGAAGAAACTATAATTAAAAAGTTATATCAGCATTTTGGTGATATAATAAATTTTGATATCTAAGCGATTATATACGGCAGGTTGAAAAACCTAAAAGACCAACGAACTTTCATATCATTCCGCTCTATGTAAAGCTATATGTATATTTGTACATTACTTTGCATTTACGTATCAAAGCAAGCAAGTATGTACGAAGGTAAAAACGTAATTAAGTAGCTACATAATTTGAAATTTTTTATTTGACAATGGGAGGAAAAGCGGTATTCGTTTCAAAAAACAATCTGTAAGAAGCGGCATTTTTCTCATATTTGACATTTTTTTTATTCGCTTAAAGGTCGGAATGAGCTGGTTTCGTTTCGAGTGCCATAAAAGGTCTGTGTTTAGCTTCTGCAAGGTTTTTCAAAAAAATACTACCCGCAGGACAACGGACATTTTAATTCTAAGAAGAAATTTGTTAGTTATCCTATCTTTAAGTTTTTTAATCGTTCGGCAGCAATTTCCATATCCTTGCTGATTTTCTCATTGGTGATTTAAGCATAAATCTGGGTGGTTTTGATATTCTTATGTCCCATCATCTTGCTAACACTTTCCAAGGGAACTGTCCAAATCGTCTAAGACTCTGTCTTCTCTTATCTTCCTGTCAAAAAAATAATCCTCTTTGTATGAGCTAATTATATTATTTTTTTGTAGTTTTGCTTTTTAAATTCTATTTTATTCAAAAACCAAAAAAAAGATAATGAATAATATAAAAATTAATTTAATAAACTTAGAATCTACTGATTGTGTAATTTTTGACAATATTAAATTTGATAATTGTAGTTACTTACAATTGTTGATAGATGATATTGATATAAGATTGTTTGATGAATTTGATGATTTTTTGATCGTTTATTCAGAGTTATATGCAAGTGCTCAGAATAGTGGGAAGTTTTTAATTTTCACTTGTGCTTGTGGTGTAGCTGATGATGGAGGATGGGATTATGTCAATGTTACTCATAAAGAGAGCTCTATTGAATGGCGTTTTTTTCGAGAAAAGAGCTATTTTTTTGAGTTTTCAAAAGAGAATTATATAAAAGAAATATATGAAATTAAAAGTAAAAATATCATATTAATACCTGAAAAAATTATTTACCCTGAAAGTTGATAATAAGGTTTTAAGTTTCGTAAGTTGGTAATGTATCAGACGTGTTGTTAAAAGCACAACAACTTAACTATTAGTAAAATACAAAATGACTAAAACCTTTATTTTCCTTGACCTAACATAGAGACAAGCGTTTTTAAAACCTACAATACGCTCTAAATAGTGCGAAGGGAATTTTGAATTTTGGGACAAGTGGGACTGGTGGGAGGATTGAGAAGGCTGGGAGGATTGGGAGTTCTGAGACGAGTGGGGCAGGGAGAGAATTGTGAATTTTGAATTGGGCACAAGCTGTAAGCTTGCGGCAGCGAGGAGGTAAAAAAGGGTATGAAAAAGCTCAGAAAAATGATCCAGACAATAAATCTTGCAAAAATAAATTAAAATGATAAATGATCAAACATTAGATTTAGTCTTTAATTTTTTAAAGACTTATTCGCAGTACTTTCAAAAAAATTTACAAAGAAAACCTACTATAGAAGAACTACAGTCTATTCTGAATGTTTCTTTCTGTGCAAATATAGATGAGAGTCTTTTCTCAGAATGTGAAGAAAGAAAAATAAGTGAAGTAAAATTTAAAATAACTAAGAAAAAAAGAACACCGAAATATTCCATAGGAGATATGTGTGCAATCCCTCTAAGGCGTGGAGGATATGCTTTTTCTCGTATCATATCTTTGAAAGCTCCAATGTGGTACTTGAGTGAGATTTTTGCTTATTACTCTGAGGATAAATCTTATCGAAAAGAAATAGAAGAATCTGGATATTTGTTCCCTCCTATATTTATAACTCCTTCTGATTATAAAAGATGGGATTCGCCTATTATTCATCAGTATCCTAACTACAAAAGTTCTTTTTATGCTCATCAGTTTTACTATTATGGACTTCCTAATAATTATCGAAAAGTTAAAATTGGAGAACAGGAAGGAATACATATAACTAATGAAGAAGCTAAAGAATATCCTAAAATGATTTTTGAGGATCAAATTAGTAAAATCGAGGAAGCTTTGGCTGAAAGAGGATTAATATTTAACTAAATAGGTAATCTATCAGATGTGTTGTTAAAATTATAACAATCTTACAATCTTACAATCGGTAATGTAGGTAATGTATCAGATGTGTTGTTAAAATTTTATTTCATTAACAATCAGTAAAATACAAAAGAATTGCCCTGCTATTTTTCTTTATACACCATAGAGAAAAGAGTTTTTCAAGCCTATAATGCGCTCTAAATAGTGCGAGGGGAATTATGAATTTTGAATTGGGCGCAAACTGCAAGTTTGCGCTAGCGGGGGGGAAAGATCAACAGGTAAATATAAAGGTAAAGTACCAAGTCCAGTAATTATTAAAATTGATGAGTAAAAATATGAAAAAAGTATTAATACAGAATTGGAAAGAGAATTTTGACAAAGTATTATTCACAAAGATACAAATGGAATTATTAAATATAAGACTAAAAGAGGCTAAAAATAATACAGACACATTGATAGATTCTGATATACTTATTATAGAAGTGGAAGATGATGCTATAGCTTCTTTTAAGAATAAAATAAATAGTTCAGTTGATGTTTTTATAATTGAAGATTAGGTAGGTAATGTTCCAGGTGTGTTGTTAAAATTTCAACAACTTGCCAATCAAAATAATACAAAAGAACTAAACCTCTATATTTCGCCACTGTCGTGTTTCTTGTAGCTTGTACCTATCATCCTAAGAGCTTGTAACTCTATTAAGTACAATACTATAACTTTGAGACAGGGGTATGTTATAACAAGTTTAGGTACTACTCAATTATAATAGCAGGAACAAAAGAATAGTTTAATAGTACAAATGAATGCTTATGGTATAAAAACAGATGATAAAGAAAATGGAATATGGTTGCCTAAAAGGGATACAGATAAAATACAAGGAGTTGCTTAAACATCACATCAACAAGATGGGGTACACGGGAAAGCTTATAGAGAAGAGATCTGTAATAGATTAAATAGGTTAAAAAAAGAGAATTTTTAGCTACATTAGCTACAATTAAAAAAGAGTTACACGAAGGTAGAACTTGGAAAACTGCAACAACTAAAAAAATAAACAAATGTGTAAGATAACCTTAGAAGATTTAGAAAAAGTTAAAAACCTATTTCAGCATTATAGGTATAAGTATGAGGAATTAGAAATTGCTTTTAGCAAACTAAATTACACTGATACTAAATATAGTAACATATATATAGATTTTTTTCCTTATGGAAGTGAAAGAATAGGAAATAAACCTGGAAAGTTTTACAAACGAACTCCTAAAAATATTAGTGATACTATTACTAATATGCTCATAGATGACAAAATATATTATTGTTATGTAACACAAAAGAAAGAGGCAGGGGCACGATTTTATATCTATGAAGAACAGCAGACATTATATTTGTGTTATACTATTAATCACAAAACAAATAAAATGGAGTTATCAATGATATACATATTAGAAAAACAGAAAGGAGAAGAACAAAAGGGATATTTTTTTATCGAGGATACTCCATTTACTTATAGAAGTATGACTTTTTTATATAAGTATCAAAATGAAAAGATATCAAATGTATATACTTACCTTTTTGATTTTGCATCAAATATATGGATACTTACACAAGATTTGCGTTTTGAACATATAGAAAATGGTTATATCATTTATTCTAAGAAAAAAGATGATAATGGGAGTTATTTTGAGAGACAAATATATCCAAGTAACAAAAAGTAGCTAATGTCTCAGCGTATAATGTTGTTAAAGTTCAATGCTTTACCAATCCATAAAACACAATACTTACTTTATATGCGATACATTCAGCGAGTTTATAACCATTTTAGAGCATACTACTTTACCATAATAAGCAACATTCTTAAATACAATAAATATGGACATATATCAATTAATTAATGATTTTTCCTACAAATCTTTTAAGACAATAGGAGGTTCTTCACAGTACTCTACCTTTGAAGGACAATCCTTGATAGATTCTTGGAAAGAGTTAGAAGGAGAAGTCTATAAAAACTTCGACAACAAAGGGAAAAAAGACGGTTTTGACGCTCGTGTACACGGAGCTTTTTTAGTAATGGAGAAAGAAAAAGCAATACTTTTTACCCAAAGAATTAAGGTACAAGCAGAATTGTTACCTTTTAAAATTATCAATGTAAAGAAGGATTTTGTTTTCATTAACATTCAAAATGTAGTGAAAGGTATCAACTTTGAAGGAATTAGTCCTTTAAAAAGTATGGAATTATACAGAAACAAAGACTTGTATTTTTATGAAGAGGCTTCTAAGAATATACTATTTAGAGATGCTACTTCAGAAAAGAAGTTATTTTGTATTCAAGAGTTGGAAAACATTCTTAACGAGTTGGATATCAAAGGACTTGCCCTTGAAAAAGTAGGTAAAGTAGCGCCTATACCGTCTTTCCCTAAGGAAAGGAATATTTTCAACAAGTAGCATCAAATTAAAATGACAGAAGAAGCGCGAACAGAAGCATTAAGTCAGCTTATCTATAAGTGTGCTAAAGAAGCATTCTTGGAATTGTTTAAGAACAAGGAACATTATTACAATTGTGTATTACTTGCTCCTGCTGAGGGCTATGCACCTATTCTATCGGCTTGGTCTTATGAAGCCTTGGACAGAGAGATACCTAAACACCCCAAAGAAGAAATTTGGTTATACAAATGGAACTTTGCTGATTCGCCTTATTACGCTTTTGGTGAGGAATATTTCAAACCTGTTCAAGCCTTGTTAGATACTTATCCTAGTATTCTTAATATGGAAGACGAAGATGAAATAGAGCGAGAGTTCGAACTAAGAGTCTCGGCAATGGTACAAGCGATGCAAAAATTGGATCAAGAAGGTATTTTCTCAATCAATCAGCCGAGAGAGCAAGTTTATATCAACGTTGAGTGTATTCCTAACGACAATTCTGATGTAGATAGAGCCCTTTTACTCAATGAAGCAAAGAATATTCAAGAATGGTTAAAAGATAATCTCAAAATAGAGGGATAGTTAATTTATGGAATATATCCTATCCGTTTGATGTAAATATTCCGCTTTTTTTCTTTAGAAGATAGGAATATTTTTAGAAATAAGTGAAAACAACTTAAAAAATATTAAGTAATGAATAATCAAATTGATGTATCCAGTTATGGTATTCTTA
>CALFOY010000139.1 GCA_937919265.1 uncultured Capnocytophaga sp.
CTTCGTCGGCAGCGTCAGATGTGTATAAGAGACAGCCACTATCTATTGTTGGGCGTTCATTCTTGTTCATTTTTTCTAATTTTAATTGATTATACTGCGCATTACTAACGTTTACTATCAATAGTAAACAACTAATCGTGATCAATTTTTTCATAACTGTTCAGGTCTATAATTGTTAGGTTCTGGAGCCGCTTTGCTGCGAACTATTTTTATTTGCCAATAGAATAAATTATTTCTGAAATCTGAGTAATCCATAATATTGGTTGTTCTTTTATATTCAAATGAATATTCTCCATTACTTTGTGTTTGTCTATTTCCTCCTTGAGGAGTTCGATGAATATGATTTCTATTCTCAAAGGAATGAAGTAAGCCCAAACTATGGTACACTTCATGTGCTATCACAAATGGATCTATACGGCTTGTAGCTACTACTGCCTTATTGGAGCTATAATAAGCTGTTGTAGTTAGGCTATCATCAAAATATTCTTGATAGAAAAAGAATATAGGGAGGTAATCCTTATATTTTTTATTATACTCTGTTTCCAGATTAACTGTCTTTCCTTTTAATCTTTCTTTTAATATGGATTTTAATTTTTCTTTGAGTTTTTCCTTTAAATAAACACTTAAATGGGGGTGACCAGTGGGGGTATTATACAATAAATTATTATTACGAGTATAGACTCGATTGAAATGCTCTTTAATAGCAGAACTATCCAAATTTAAATCTACTTTTTTAAATATAGGGTCTATTAAGGAGTTTCTGAGATACTTTCGCAGGTACTTCTTTTGTTCTAACAGTTTTGGAGCTTCATAGCCAACTTCAGTACGCCCATTATTATCTACATCCGTAATCACATTCACCATAAGTAGTTTTACCACTTTGCGATTGGCTTTGTCATTAGGCATTACATCCAAGACCCCTACTATCTTTTTCTGTGCAGGTTGTCCATTAGTGCCCTCTGTAAGGGTATACGCTTTTATCTGTTTTCCTTTTAAATCTCCAAAAGGTTTTAAGCACTCTATTTCAACAGTAAGGCTTTTATGGTTTCCAACTGACTTTGAAGGTATTTTAAATATATTGTAGCCTTCTGGTGGTGTGTAGGCTACCTCTGGGAGAGGGGGTTGTGGGGGTGGAGGTGCAACAGTAACTCCTTGTTCAATAATATCAAAAAACGTACTTTCATATTCTATAAAGAGGTTGTTAGGCTCTTCATACACATCATATATGATATCAAGAGTCGCTACACTTCTTACTTGTTCATTTTCATTCTTATACAAGATAAGTTTAGGCACAAAATACCTATATGATGTACCATTGCGATCTATTGTTACATTTCTATACTCATTTTTAAAATTTTCTATTAGGGCTGGACTCTCAGGACGGAAAGCGGTATTAAAATCATTGTTTCGATAAAATCCCATAATAGTGTCTTTCTCAGCCGTATCTTCCCATTGAATAGGAGCAGGCACACAAGGTAAATAACCACTAGAAGAAGGTTTTAGTTTACATTGCTTAAAAGGCTGTATATTGGAATTTGCTTGCTTGTCCTCCTCTGTAGCCATAGCTTTACCCTCAATAGTTACAAAATCTTGACTTGTAACAGTGAGATTACTCGTTGCTGTACCTTGATTGCAACTGAGTTCTGCGGTATTAGTGATGATTTGTGGCATAATGATTAAGTTTTAAATTAACTTAGGAATAACCTTTCCCACCAAGGGCGTGTTTTTACATACGCTACTCATTCCTCTTTGTTGTAGGCTCTGCCGTTGTAGAGTTGGTAAGTGCCAGCAGGGTAATAGCCGCCTTGTTTATAGGGTACACCTAACTCTTTAGGCTGAGTGGTTTCTTCTATGAAGAGGGAAGTTGTGTTACCTTTTTTCATCTCTAAATAACGATAAAAGGGAGGTTTTTCTCCATCATTTCTTTTGAAATAGCTCGTTTTGAAAAGAGTTTTTCCTGTATTGACATCTACAAGTATATAGGTTCTTTCTCCATATATGTTTACTAATCCTTTAGGGTCAAAAGAAATAGAAAAATATTTATTCCCCTCATTGTCAGTTTCTAAACCTACAATAGGGCTATTAATTTCTCTTTCTATATCAATATCATATTCTTTTTTTATTTTTTCAATAAGTTCTTTTATTGAAAATTTATATGATTTATCATAATCAATTTCTTTCTTTATTCTTCCCATTTCATCATAATACACCCATTTCCCAGTTGGGATATTATAAAAGCTTTGCCCTTTTAGTACTAAAATTTCTGTTTTTCTACTATAAGACCAAAAACATTCCCAAGGAGTTAGCGTATTTGTCTCCTCTATTTGAAAAGTATCACTAAATTTTGAAATGCGTACTCTTTTATTATCTTTTTTAAAGTACCAATCTTCTTCTGTATTGGAATAACTTGGTTCTGTCTCCCAATCTTTGTATTCTGTTTTTTGTACAAATTCTTTAATGGTTATTTGACTTATTAGATGGTTTGAAATAAATAACATTATGATTAATACTATCTTATTCATTTATTTGTAAATTAAAGATTAAACGTTTGTAGATTTGGATTTATAATCAGCCATTGCCAATGCCAAGTAGTAAATTTATTAAGTGTGCCATAACTCATTATATTGGTTGTAGAACCATAGAAATAGATATATTTTTTATTACTACGATCATATGGTATAATAACTTCATCATGCATCATTAGTTTTGTCTCATACCCATCTATTTTCGCAAACTTAACTTCTCTGTGTGTGATAAAGTCCTAGTCCGTGTAAGGTTTCGTGGGCTAAAGTGTAATCTTCATTCAGAATAGAAAATAGATTTTTTCTTATATTGCATTATTCTAAAAATACATATACAAACAAAAAATAGTGTATGTATAAAACCAAATAAAAAATTTAATGAGAACAAAATATTACACATTACAATACATTCAACTGACAATAAAGAAAATATCAATATGTCTATATATATATATAAACTTTTATTTTTAAAAAATATAGGAATAATAATATAGGCTATTGTTATTATAATTAGAAATAACCCCATAATAACTAGATTCTCTTTTATTATATCGAAAAAAACAGGTATAGTTAAAATAGTACTCTTAACAATACATCTAAAAGAAAAACAGCTGCTATCATATGCGATTGATATAAAAAAAGAAAATTCTAATAAATGAAGTAAAATCACAATGAAAAATAATCTATTTTTTTTTATAACTTTATTCATATTCTATTGAAT
>CALFOY010000140.1 GCA_937919265.1 uncultured Capnocytophaga sp.
ATAAGAGACAGATATATATGTATTTCAAATATAAAAATAAAGAAAAAGATTATATATATAAGATAATTAAAATAAAAATAGTATACTGATGGGAATAGTATATAAACAATCAACTAAAAATATCATTTTCACATACATTGGCTTCTTTATAGGAGCTATAAATACTCTATTTTTATATACACATTTCATATCAGAGAAAGAATACGGATTAGTAAGTTATATACTTTCTACAAGTAATATATTGATGCCTTTAATGGCTTTTGGAGTTCATCAAACTTTCATTAAATACTATTCATCGTATAAAGAGGATAGAGATAAATGGAGTTTCACTACATTAATGTTTATGTTACCTATTATTATGATAGTTATAGGAACAGCAATTACTTACTTTTTTTATGTAGAAATATATCAATTTATATCAAAAAAGAATCCAGAAGTAGGTAATTATATTAATTATATATTAATTTTATCTATTATAGTAGCTTATTTTGAAGTATTTTGTGCTTGGGCAAAGGTTCAGTTAAGAACTGTAGAAGGAGTATTCTTAAGAGAAGTTTTTCCTAGAGTTTCAGTTTTCATTCTCATATTTGGGATATATTTTAGATGGTATTCATTTGATAAATTCATAATATATTTACTATTTTCATATTTTATAAGAACTTTTCTGATGATGTATATATCTTTTAGAATAAAAATGCCTAAAATATATTTACATCGTTTAAAAAATAGAAATTCTATATTAAAATATAGTCTTTTTATAATACTATCAGGGTCTATATCTACATTATTCATTGATATAGATAAATTTATGCTCAATCAGTATGTAGAACTGAACGAAATAGCAATATATACAGTTTCTGTATTTATAGCTACTTTTATCGTAGTGCCTCAAAGGGCTATTTATCAAATTATAAGTCCAATTGTGGCTAAGAATATAAATAATGGAAATACAGAGGAGTTAAGAAAGATATATAAAGAAAGTACAGAAACTATATTCTTAATAAGTGGAATAATTTTTGTAATTATATTATCTAATCATCATCAAATATATGCTATAATGAGTTCAAAAAATTATGAAAATGGTAGTATTGTTTTATTTTTTATGTGTTTAATAAAATTATTAGATACTATGAATACAACAGGAAATGCTATCCTATTCAATTCAAACTCATATAAATATATTTTATACTCAGGTATATTTCTTTTGTTAAGTATTGTATTCTTGAATATGATTTTCATACCTAAATGGGGTATAAATGGAGCTATTATAAGCTCTTTCATTTCTTTTATGTTATATAATATAATAAAAATATATTATGTGTATAAAGAATCTCAGTTAATTCCATTTACAAAAGGATTTTTGAACAATTTTTTATTCATAATAGTATTATTTTTAATATTTTATTATATAAATTTTCCTTTTCTTCCAATCATCAATATAATTTTGAAATCTGTAATTATTAGCATAATATCTTTTTTATGTATTTTGAAATTCAATTTGTCAGATAATTTTAGTATTATACTAAGAAATAAAATAAAAAGTATGAATAATAAAAATATGATAAAGATATATAATTATATATCATCAAAAAAATATACATTATAATACTCATTCATTTGTAAATATCATATAAAAAATCCCTTAACTTCGTATTTGAAGTTAAAGGATTATTTTTTAGGAATCAATTTAAATTCCTACTATTTATATGAAATAGAATTAGAATTCTATAAGGGTGTATTCATTGAAAATATTCTTGACTATATTCTCTGTTCTCATAAAATCAGTATCACTAATAAAAACTTGCCCGAAATTCTCTTCTGAAACAAGTGAAATAATCTGAGATACTCTACTTGAATCCAATTTATCAAAAATATCATCAAGTAAAAGTATAGGAGTAATATTAGTTTGATTTTTTATGATTTGATATTGGGCAAATTTTAATGCTATAAGAAATGATTTTTGCTGTCCTTGGCTTCCAAACTTCTTTATAGGATTTCGTTCTATCTCAAAAATGAGGTCATCTTTATGTATTCCTTGTGTGGTGTATTGAGCAGAGAGGTCTTTTTGCCTATTTTCAAGGAGTAAATCTATAAATTTTTTATTAGAAAGGGAGCTTTCATATCTAAGAGTAACATTTTCATTACCTTTTGAAATCGTTTCATACTGATATTGGAATAAAGGAATAAAATGATTGATAAAATTAATACGTTCTTCATAAATAGCATTCCCATAGAAGGATAATTGCTCATCGTATATAGAAAGAGTAGTATCATCATATGTTTTATTCTCAAAGAAGTATTTTAGTAAGCTATTTCTTTGAGCTAAAACTTTGTTGTAGTTAATGAGGTTCTGCAAATAGGAGTTACTGATTTGAGAGATAACGCCATCTAAGAATTTTCTTCGTTCTTCACTTCCTTCGGTAATCAAATCTCTATCTGCAGGAGAAACAATAACAACAGGGAAGTTGCCAATATGGTCAGCTATGCGTTCATAGGTTTTACCATTGCGTTTGATGATTTTTTTTTGTCCTTTTTTAACGCTGCATACCACGATTTCCTCCCTTTTTTCTCTATTGAAAGTTCCTTCTAGTAAATAGAACTCCTCTCCGAAGGCAATATTCTGTGTTGCAGACGGATTGAAGTAGCTTTTTCCCATACCTAAATGGTAAATAGCGTCTAGAGAGTTAGTTTTACCTACGCCATTATTACCAACGAAGCAATTAATTTTTGGAGTAAAAATAAACTCTTTCGCTTGTATGTTCTTGAAATTCAGTATCTGTCTCTTATACACATCTCCGAGCCCACGAGACCGTACTAGATCTCG
>CALFOY010000141.1 GCA_937919265.1 uncultured Capnocytophaga sp.
TATCCTCTTCGTCGGCAGCGTCAGATGTGTATAAGAGACAGACCTAATATTCAATTATTTAAAACTTGCATTCAAGTAAATAAAATGGATAAAAAAAAACTTTATATTTTACTAAAAATCGCTTGTATAGTTTTATTACCTATTATTTTTTACTCATTTGCGTCTTACCGAAGTAAAAACCGAAAGATAAAAGAAATACAGATAAATTATACAAATTTGGTTAGTAATTCTCATTCTTTTTTAGAAGAAAAATATATTACAGAACAGAATATTCACAATTTATTATTTGTAGGAATTTCACCAGAAGAGGAGCTTGTAAATCAACTTTCTATCTATGATTTGGAGCAAAAATTGGATGCTCATCCTATGGTACAAAATTCAGAAATTTTCACTACAATTGATGGAATTCTCAAAATAAAAATAAAACAAAGAACACCTATTGCTAGAATTTTAAAAGGGCATAAATTTTCTTATATGGATAGCGAAGGAAAAGAAATGCCCCTTTCTGAGGCTTATTCAGCACGCGTGCCAATAGTCAGAGGCGTATCAGAATCTGTATGGAATGAGACATTTGAGGTAATTAAATATATTTATGATGATAATTTTTTATCAAAAAATATTATAGAAATCGTAGCAGATAAAGGCATTTTTCATTTAAAAATGCGTTCTGCAAATTTTGATGTTGTCTTGGGCAACTCTGAGGAACTAAAAACAAAATTTAATAATTTAAAAGCTTTTTATAAAAAAGCTGACAAAGATAATTTTTTAGAAAAGTATAATCAAGTAAATTTACAATATAGCAACCAAGTTGTTTGTACTAAATAAATTATAATATTATGAACCAAAAGAAATATGTAGCAGGAATAGATATTGGAACAACTAAAATTGTAGCCATTATTGGTGCTGAAAATCAATACGGAAAATTAGAAATTTTAGGCTATGGAAAGGCTAAAAGTGAAGGTATATCACGTGGGGTGGTCAATAATATTGCAAAAACCATTCAGTCTATAAAATCTGCTGTTGCACAAGCACAAGCCAAAGCTGGGGTAACTATTACCGAAGCATATGTAGGTATTGCTGGGCAACATATTCATAGTAGTGAAATTTCTGATTATATCATCAGAGATTATCCTGATGAAATGATTGATTTACGTGATTTGGAGCAACTACAACAGCGTATTCGTAGTATGAATAAATATCCTAGCGAAGAAATTTTACACATTCTTCCGCAAGAATACAAAGTTGATGAACAAGATGAAATTCGTGACCCTGAAGGAATGGTGGGTAAACGATTGGACGGCTTATTTCACGTGGTGGTTGGAAGCCAAAATTCTATAAAAAATATTGAACGTTGTGTAAAAGACGCAGGAATTGTTCTAAAAGGACTAACACTTGAGCCTCTTGCATCGGCTAATGCTGTTTTGAGTGAAGATGAAAAAGAAATGGGTATCGCCTTGATAGATATAGGAGGAGGTACTACTGATTTAGCTATTTTCAAAGATGGATATATACGATATACTGCCGTTATCCCTTTTGGGGGAAATGCTATTGATAGAGATATAAAAACAGGTTGCTCTATCCTTGAAAAACAAGCCGAATTAGTAAAAATACGTTTTGGTTCTGCTTGGCCTGCATCTACAAGATCTAATGAAATAGTTAATATTCCAGGACTAAAAGGACGTGATCCAAAGGAAATTTCAATCACTACATTAGCAGAAATTATAAAAGCTCGAATGGAAGAAATCATCGAAGCTGTTTATTCTGAAATGGAAAATTATGGAATAAAAGAAGAAAAAAAGAAACTAAGTGCGGGCATTGTTCTTTGTGGTGGCGGAAGCGAACTAAAGGATTTACCACAACTTGTACAATACAAAACAGGCTTAAGTGTTCGTATTGGTTATTGTAATGAACATTTAACGACCAATGCTTATAGTAAGGAAAATAATAAAGAAATAGAATCTCCTATCTATGCTACCGCTGTTGGGCTTTTGATTAATGCTTTGGAACGAGAAAAAATGGAAGAGCGTAAAAGTCATCTCAATCTATCTCCTTCTAAAACACAACCAATAGCCCCTATTATACCTATAACTCCTGAACAAGAGATTGCTACGGAAAAAATTAAAATAGAAGCAGATAAAAAAATAGAATCTGTAGAAAAAGAAGAGCTTAATAATAAGGATGATGATGAAAAAACTCCTAAAAAAGGATTTCTTAACAAAATAGGAAACGGTTTTAAAGACTTTGGAGACGGAATAAAAGATTTCTTTAAAACGATGGAAGACTAATTTTTTAATAACATATTTTTTCGGCTTTGTTTATTTATTAAACAAAGTCGAACTCTTTTTAACAAAATGGAAAATAAATTAATTATTTTTTCAGCTCCATCAGGAAGTGGAAAAACTACAATAATAAGAGAACTATTAGCTTTAAAAGACTTAAACTTAGGCTTTTCAATATCTACAACATCCCGGAAACCAAGAGGGAAAGAACAAAATGGAGTAGATTATTACTTCATCTCAGCAGAAGAATTTAAAACTCAAATTGAGCAAGATTTTTTTCTAGAATGGGAAGAAGTATATGCTAATAATTTTTACGGCACTTACAAAAGTGAAATCGAAAGATTAGGGAAAGAGGGAAAAAATGTACTATTTGACATTGATGTTTTTGGAGGAATAAATATTAAAAAAATATTTGGAGACAGAGCTTTATCCATCTTTATACAACCTCCAAGTATAGAAGAATTACAAAGACGACTTGAAAACCGACAAACAGAAAGCCCTGAAAAAATACAAATGCGTATTGATAAAGCAGAACACGAAATAAAACAAGCCGTTCATTTTGATGTTGTTCTTATTAATGATAATTTACAAAAAGCCATTGAAGAAGCTGAGAAAATTATCCGAGATTTCCTCAAAAAATAAATCAAATCTTTAGTCAAATGCGAAAAAAAATAGGTTTATTCTTTGGGTCATTCAACCCTATACATATCGGACATTTAATCATAGCCAATCACTTAGCTGAACACTCTGATTTAAGTGAAATATGGTTTGTCGTTACTCCTTTAAATCCTTTTAAAGAGAAAAAAACACTCCTTGATAATCATCAAAGATTGGAAATGGTATATCTTGCCCTAAAAAATTATGATAAATTACGAGAATGTGATATTGAATTTCACCTAAAACAACCTAATTACACTATTGACACTCTTATTTATCTCGAAGAGAAATACCCAAAATATGATTTTTGCCTAATTATGGGAGAAGACAATCTGAAAAGTTTCCATAAATGGAAAAATTATGAAACTATTTTAGAAAGATATCCTATTTTTGTTTATCCTAGAATATCAACAGGAGACATTCCTGATGAGTTTAAAAATTCTCCAAAAATAATTCAAATTAACGCCCCTATTATTGAACTTTCTGCCACTAATATACGTAAAGATATCTCTGAAGGAAAAAATGTACAACCAATGCTAACGGCTGAAGTTTGGAAATACATTGATAAAATGGGATTTTATAGATAATAATTTTTTCTCATTAATTATCAATTTCTAAAAAGTTTATTTTTCAAATAATTGACTATCGACTAAAATAAAAAATCCGACCTATTACTAGTCGGATTTTTGTATAATGTAGGTAGTTATTAACCACCAAAGTCGTCGAAACGGATATTTTCATCGGGCATACCAAAGTCTTGACCCATTTTTTGAACAGCTTTGTTCATCATTGGAGGACCGCAGAAGTACAATTCTATATCTTCTGGGGCTTCGTGTTTGCTCAAATATTGTTCAATCACAGCATTGTGAACAAATCCTAAGAAGCCATCACCTTCGGTATCATTGACATCTTTCTTCACTTTCCAATTGTCTTCTGGTAGTGGTTCAGAAAGTACGATGAAGAACTTAAAGTTAGGGAATTCACGTTCTAATTCACGGAAGTGCTCTATATAGAACAACTCGCGTTTTGAACGACCTCCGTACCAATAAGTAACGGTACGTCCTGTTTTCAAAGTTTTGAATAGGTGGTACAAGTGAGAACGCATAGGCGCCATACCTGCTCCACCACCTACATACAACATCTCGGCATTAGACTCGTTGATGAAGAATTCACCATAAGGTCCTGAAATGGTTACCTTATCACCTGGTTTGCGAGAGAAGATATACGATGAAGCAACCCCTGGGTTTACATCCATCCAGCCACCTTTAGCTCTGTCGAATGGTGGAGTAGCGATACGTACGTTAAGCATAATCTCACGACCTTCAGCAGGGTAAGAAGCCATAGAGTAGGCACGTTCAGCAGGTTCAGGGTTTTTCATCACTAATGGCCATAGCTTGAACTTATCCCACTCCATTTTGAATTTATCGGGTTCACCTGGGTGTTCTACAGGGTGTGCGGTAATATCGATATCGGAGTATTTTACCTCACAAGGTGGAATTTCAATTTGGATATATCCCCCTGGTTTATAGTCCATATCTTCTGGAATTTCTACCACAAACTCTTTGATGAAAGAGGCAACGTTGTAGTTACGCACTACAGTAGCTTGCCATTTCTTGATACCAAATACTTGTTCTGGCACCCCAATTTTCATATCTTGTTTTACTTTTACTTGGCAAGCCAAACGCACTCCTTCTTTCAATTCTTTTTTAGTGAAGTGAGGAGTTTCGGTAGGGAGTGCTTCTCCCCCACCTTCGTATACGTGGCATTCGCACTGCAAGCAAGATCCCTTACCTCCACAAGCCGATGGCAAGAAAATCTTCTCGTTACCTAAAGTAGAGAGCAGTGAACCTCCAAGAGGCACTTCAACTACTTTTTCGTTATTGATAGTGATTTTTACAGGTCCCGATGGGGTTAGTTTCTGTTTTACGTAAAGCAAAATAGCTACTAACA
>CALFOY010000142.1 GCA_937919265.1 uncultured Capnocytophaga sp.
CGAGATCTAGTACGGTCTCGTGGGCTCGGAGATGTGTATAAGAGACAGTTATTCAATAATTCCTTATCAAATAAATATCATATCAGTTAGTCCAAAATTATAAAAATAAGTATATTTTCTTCTGGATTATTGTCTCTTATTATCCAAATTCGGAAAATCATAATCATCAATAGTACACATCTACCTGCTTGTCATTTACTTCTTTCTCATATAGAAAAAATTATAGTTTTAAATTTATATAACATATAATACACGGTTTTTTTTGCATTAAAAAAATAATTCATCATTCTATTAGTGTATTTATCTTTTTTTTTGTAAATTTGAATATTATTTAATAAATTTAACTAAAACAATTAATATGAATAAGGCAATAAAAATAAGTAATAAAGAATTACTCAGCAACCATGTTGAGGAGATATTCAAAAAATACATATCTCCTGGAGTGTATATTTGTGATATTGCAACAGGAGGGGGGAAAACTTACACTATAGGTAAACTTACTTGTCAATACTATTCACTAAAATTTGATCGCATTATTATTCTTTGTGTTCAGAATAAATTAGTACAGAGTATGAATCAAGAAATAGACAGATTCATTTCTTCTAAAGAAAGTCTCGTAAAGCAAACAGATAAACTTGTTATTGAAAATAATCTAGAAGTAATAACCAAAGCCATAAATAATGGAAGTTTTGAAGAGTTACTTAATCAAATGCAAAATAGAATAGGAGAACAAAAGAATACTCAAATTCAATATAGTTATAATCTCGTAAAAAAGAATTTCGAAAAACTTTCAGGACTCTTAAAAATGAGTGTATTAAATGAAAAGAAAGACTATCTTCAAGAACAAATAAATGAAAGTGAATCAAAACTGCGTGTAGCAGTTAGAGACTTCTTTGATACTTATAAAAAGCATTTGGAGGAAACAAAACAAATTAAAAAAAATGAGGTTGAGAAATTTATATTGAGAAATTTTTCTGCACTAAAAAATGTATATCCACAGGTAGAATATAGTACTAAAAAGGTTCTTATTATGACTGTACATAAAGCAATGTATGGAATAGACCCTATTTTGAGTGAAAAGATTCATTTGCCCAATTTTGCTAATAAGAAAAAAACTTTAATACTCTTTGACGAATCAGATCAAGCTGCTGTATCTATGCGAAATGTGATTATTGACCAAGCTATAAATAACGCACAACGAAATAAACTATTTGCATATAGTGGTTATTTGCAATATAAAGAACTCATAGATCATCCAGAATGCATTTGCAGTGAATATTACGGATCTTCGTTGGAAAAAAGTTTTCATAAAGCACAAACTATCATACAAAAAAACTGGAAACGTACTTTTAAAGAAATAATACCATATAAAAATATATTTCTTAATGATATTGTAAATATTGAAAATTATCGAAGAGGTGTATTCTTCTCAGGTCCCATTCTTAAATTAAATATCAAAGCTGACAAAGAGACTAATTCATATATATGTTATAGCGAAGGAGATAAACATTTTCAACTTGTACATAGTAATGATACTCCATTACAAAATTCAGGATATGATATAGTTGTGCCAATGGATCAGTTTCTTTCGATGGCTATTAGTAATACTACAGTTATAAAGTCTCAATTTTTTAGATTAATAACAGAAAGTTTACAAAAGAGTCATAAGGAATTTGAAGAACAGAGTAAAGCTCTAGCCAGTAACACTTCTACTCAAAATAAGTATCTTACATATCCTACACTTGAACGTGAGATTCATACATTTTTTTCTAGATTTGAAAGCCCTTCTGAACTTCAGTTTGAACAACAGATGAATGAGTTTATAACAAATAGAAAAAATATTCGTATATCGAATGATAAAAAAAATATCAATTTACCTGATTATTCTGTATATTCACAAGGGGTTCAACTTTTCTTGGAAGAAATTGATGAACGTGATAATTAACGTCGTGTTCGATTATCGTGTAGAGAGATAACTACAACTCCAGAGAAAATAATTATAGATCTTATAAATACTCCAAATACAGAAACTACTATTATATTGTGTTCTGCAACTGCATCAAGTAATTCGGTTGTAAGTAATTTTGATATAAAGTATCTAAAACAAATTCTTTATAATAAAGTGTATAGTTTGTCTTTTGATCAAAGACAAGAATTTGATAAATTAATAGAAAAAACTTACCCTGCTGGGCATAAAATAGAAATCGTACCTTTAAAGAAAATTGAATTTACAAATATAGATCTTACTGTATATTATAAACAAAAACAGATACCTGACGAAAAAAGATATGAGATGATGTTTTCAGAAAAAGCAAGAAAGGATGGTTTGTTAAAAAAATGGTTTAAAATCACTTGTAGACAGTTTTTAAAAAGAGATTCATCAAACGCTAATTTAGCGTTCTACCTTTATCGTTTATTCCAATTTATAGAAGCATATCATTGGTTTTATACCCACAATGATATACATAGTATGTTGTACTTTCAGAATAGAACAGGCGATAAAGATCGTGATCAAATAAATGTTCTTAGTTGTTTGATAGACGGCTCATATGAGAAGTATCCTGAGTTGGAGGATATAATTCCTTCAGATTGGGAGAATGATCATATACGTATTTCTAAGGATTGGGAAGAAGTTGAATCATCTATTCTCAAAGAATTGAGTGAAAACAAAAATACTAAACTTATGCTAGTTTCAGCTTATGCTAGTTTCAAAGCAGGTGCTAATATGCAATATGAAATACCGGACAGCTTAGATTATATCGCTGGAGATAGTTGGAATTCATCTTCTAAAAAGCTAAAAAAAGATTGGGATTCTATTTATTTGCAAACTCCAACAAGTTACCTAATGATGAATGAAGATGGTAATGAACAGACTTTTGAGAAGAATTTGTACAATATTATGCTTACATTAATGATGTTAAAAGAACGAGGATGTCTTTCAACAATAGAGGTAGCAAATTGGATATATAAGGCTTTAACAAACTCTTTTTACTTTGGAGAAAAAAATAATCCAGGAATAGCTAAGGACAAAGCAGCGTGGACTCAAACAATTGTAGAACAAGCAGTAGGTAGATTGTGTAGAACAAGAAATAAGCCACATACTACCTATATACTCTTTGATGAGTCAATGACTTCACTCTTTCATAAGTCTAATATAGATAAATCCCTTACAAAAGAATTCAAAGAGCTAGCACAATATATTTTGTCTCATCCTGTAAATGTACAAACTTCTGATGTTCCTGAAGAAGTGATTCGTTATAATAATGCAAATGATGTACAAAATCAATTAGATCTAATACGTAAAATAGCATTACATTATACATCTTCAAAAGAAGACTTTGAAGAAGATGAGAACGATGATATACCCTACAATGTAGGAATAAATCAATTTATGAATCAACAATACAAGAAGATAATTATAAAAAAGCCTGTAATCAATTCTTTAGATGAGCTTACTGAAGAAGATAGAAAACTTCCATTCATAAGTAAATGTTATGGTGATTGGAAACGTAATGAAAATAATGAATATATATATCGCTTTGATAGCAAAAAAGTTTTTCTTCCTATAAAAAATAGTGAAACTAAACTAATGTCACCTTCATCTGTTAGGTTAGATATTCTGATGAAAAATGATGTTATTCGTAAATATTTTGAAAACCAAGGATATGCAACAGAGTGGAAAAAAGGAGGGTTAATCCTACATCCTCAAATATTGCAAGCCGATTATGCTGGTGAAATTGGAGAAGAAGCATTCAAGGCACTTGTTTTACATTATACCAATTGTAAGGAAGAAGATTTTGTTCATCTTGAAGGTAAAGATTACGAATTGGCCGATTTTGTTATTAAGAATACTAATGGAAATTACAGAATAGCCTTTGATGTTAAAAATTGGAGTTTAATCCATAATGACCGACCTAATGATGTATCAACTTCCGAAAAACGTAAAAGTAAAGAGGAACGTTTAGGCTGTAAGATTATTACAGTAAATATGGTAAAGATTAAGGGAGAAAGTATAAATGAGACTGAAATATTAGGTATGATTACAAAAGAAGGTCAAATCATTGATGAATCAATACAAAGAATAAAACAATTAATTAATAGTTAAAAATGATAGATATTAATAGTATAAAAAGTTTTCCTCTTATCACTAATAAAATAAGGGTAGAAGTAAATATACAAGAATTTTTCTCATTGTATTCTGTAGTTTCCTATTATAGTTTTGATAAGCAATTTAAGAATTTAGCATATGAACAGTTAGCTGATGTTCCTTGTTTATCTGTTACAGGTTTAAGAGCAAGATGGGGAGAACTCTCCTTTCCGACTGTTAAATTTTTCATTCTTGTACAGAGAGAAAAAGTTAGTGAAGTACAGAATAGTTTAAAAAAATTTGACAAAATTCGTTTTCAAAATGATGACCTTTCTGATTATAAAGATAGTTTAAAGAAGAGAATTATTGCATCTCTTGCTATCAATTCATTAGGAAAAGCAAAAAACAGTAAGATGATGTACAATGATGCAAGTCTTTTATTATGTGATGATATGAATTTTATGATACCAAGATCAAGAAAAGAATTAGTATGTCTCAAAATTGAAATAAATGAATATATGAATCTTACAGCAAAAACTATATCATTTTCTAACCCTATAAATATTAAAGAATTGCGAGAATATGGTAACTGTGTATTTCAGGTTAGTAAAGATATAAATGGACAATGGTGGTCAGGATTAGCTGTAAAACCTATTGTTATAAAAAAATTAAGGGATCACGACATAAAAATACAAGAATTATACATAGTAAAAAAGAAATTTTCAGATAAACATAATATAGTTCCATATTGGCCATATAATCCAGAGAATTATACACATGGAAAACTTTTTGCTATTTCGCAAGTTGTAGAATTAGTAAATGACAAATATAAAGGAGTATTAAATATAAGTTTTGAAAATTTTGATATAATACATTTTGATCAATATAAGTCAGAAAAAGAAATGTTGGCATCTCTTAAAGAGTATTTTAAAGGAAAAAATATTTCTTTTGAAGATTCTTTTAATACAGAAGGATCAAAAAAACTCATCACTACTATGAAACAAGAATTTCTTCATGTTATAGGAGACTCTCTTGTATTTCCAAAGAAACGTGTACTCAATGATATGCTTATAAAACTTGTTGAGCCTATAGATAAAGAAACAACAATTACTTACTATACACAATCATTATATCGCATAGCTAATAATTCAACAGCTTTGCAACATAAAGTATTTAATAATAATGAAAAAGATACATTCAGTAAGATTGAAGCTAGAAGAATATTGATAGAATTAATGGTTAAGGATTGTTTAATTAAGCGATGCTTGCCTTCTAAATTAGGGAATTTATTACAAGGATGGGAATTTATTAGATATAAGATAAAATTAGGTAATGTGCTTGGAGCTTCTTTATCAGTAGATAATAACAATGTAATAAGTATTAAGGATTTTGGATTTTCAAACTGTTATGATTTTGCAAGTTTTGCTAATAAAGAATTACATTATACTAACTTTGAAAAGATAAAAGGTACTCGTGATTATATGGCAATAAAGAAAAACGGCAATGTATTTCTAATTGTGGACACAGATGAAATACCTATTCTTGACGTATCACTTATTGATAGACAATATGAGCAAATTGCAAAAGGTCAAAAACCATTAGCATTTTTTAAAAGAAAGGCTGAAGCTTATAAATATTTAAGAGGATATGTCGGTTTTCATTTATGGCAAACAGAAGGACTAGATGATGAGCCTAATGGCTCATATTCTTACATAGCAGGAATAAATAATGATAGTATTCAGTTAAAAAAAAATACTAAAATGGATAAAATGCCAAGAGCAAGACGTATATTTATTTTACATAAAGAGAACTCAGAAGAAATAAATTCTCAGATAATGGAAATTACAGATATGTTAAAATTTGGTTTTGGCAGATGGAATGAACTTATGACATATCCATTCCCGTTTAAATTTTTACAAGAATACCTTGATGATATTTCTGAAATAACGTTTTCAAAACATTGGAATTAGATCACATATGGAAAAAATG
>CALFOY010000143.1 GCA_937919265.1 uncultured Capnocytophaga sp.
ATTTATTTTTTTTCGTTCTTTTTGAGCTTCATAAGAAATTATTTTTTCTGTATTATTCTCTGAAGGAGTTTTTGTGTTTTGCGTGTTTTTTTCAATTTCTCTAAAGTTAGAAACTTCTCGTTGTTGCAAATAAAAGTCAATATCTCCTAAATATTCTCTGATATTTTGGTCTTTAAATTCATATACTTTTTCTGTTAATCCTTGTAGAAAATCTCGGTCGTGAGATACTATAATTAAAGTTCCTTCAAAGAGTTGTAATGCTTGTTTAAGAACGTTTTTAGAAGCAATGTCAAGATGATTTGTAGGCTCGTCCATTACTAAAACATTGAATGAAGAAAGAAGCATTTTAGCCAAGGCTAAACGATTTCTTTCGCCTCCTGAAAGTACTTTCACTTTCTTTTCTACATCATCGCCTCGAAATAAGAAAGCGCCTAATATATCACGTACTTTGGTTCGATTGGTATCATTAGCAGCATTGTTCATTATATCTAAAATAATTGCTTCTTTATCTAAATAATGTGCTTGATTTTGAGCAAAATAACCTATTTCTACGTTATGACCTTTTTTTATAATTCCATCGAAAGGAATTTCATTTATAATCATTTTAGCAAGAGTTGTTTTTCCTTGCCCATTTTGTCCTACAAAAGCAATTTTACTACCTCGTTCTACTAATAAGTTAATGTTCTTTAAAATTGTCTTATCTCCATATTTTTTACTGACATTATCAATTTCTAAAACTACCTTACCAGGCTGTTTTGAAACTGGAAACTGAACTGACATAACAGAATTATCTTGTACATCTACTTCTATTCGTTCTATCTTATCCAATTTTTTTATAAGAGACTGAGCCATAGATGCTTTTGTCGCTTTTGCTCGGAATTTATCAATCAGTTTTTCAGTTTGTTGAATCATTTTTTCCTGATTTTTTTGAGCAGAAATTTGTTGCTCAATCATTTCTTTACGAAGCTCCAAAAAGGCAGAATATGGTTTTGGATAATCATAAATTCTTCCACCTACAATTTCTATAGTTCGGTTAGTAACATTGTCTAAAAACATTTTATCGTGTGAGATAATAGCTACTGCACCCGAATAATTTTTTAAAAAATTCTCAAACCATATAATAGACTCAATATCAAGGTGATTGGTAGGTTCGTCCAGCAAAAGAACGTCATTTTTTTGGAGAAGCAATTTGGCTAATTCTATTCGCATACGCCAACCTCCTGAAAAACTGTCAGTTAACTTTATAAAATCTTCTCGTTTAAAGCCTAATCCTGAAAGAATTTTTTCTGTTTCTCCTTTATACGAATAACCTCCAAGAATTTCGTAATGATGAGTATAATCATTTAGTTTAGAAATTAAAATATTATATTCATCACTCTCATAATCAGTATGTTGAGCAAGAAGTTCATTGATGGAGTCAATTTCTTTTTCTATCTTTATAATTTCATCAAATGCCTGATAAGCCTCTTGCAAAACACTTCTTCCCTGAACAAAATCTATATCTTGTTTTAGGTATCCTATTTTGGTTTCTTTATCAGTAGAAATAGTACCTGTGTCAGGGCTTAATTCTCCTGATAATATTTTTAGTAAAGTGGATTTTCCTGCACCATTTTTACCAATAATTCCAACACGATTACCTCCATTAAGCATAAAAGTAACGTCTGAAAATAAAAATTCTCCTTGGAAAGAAATAGATAAATTGCTAATATTCAGCATATTTGATAATTTAAAAAAATAG